>JAKITH010000040.1 GCA_021648185.1 Thiomicrorhabdus sp.
GCTCTCCATTATGGAAGAGACGGGCTACATGCAACGCGCCGCACTGGTGATGGATGGTTTAATGCGCCGCCTCGGTTTATCGGGTCAAGCCTTTATTCCATTAGTGGTCGGGTTTGGCTGTAACATCCCCGCGGTACTTGCCACCCGCACCCTACCCAATCAACGTGACCGAATCATGACCGCCATGATGACCCCTTTTATGTCTTGCAGTGCCCGATTAACGGTGTATGTGATGTTTGCCACCGCTTTTTTTACCGACCACGCCGCACTCATTGTTTTCTCTCTCTATGTGGTGGGCATTGTGGCCGCTATTCTTACGGCTCTGCTGTTAAAACACACGTTACTCCCTGGCAAAGCCCCCGCTCTGCTTATGGAGCTGCCCATCTACCATAAACCCGCCATCATCAATGTTCTGTTAAGCACCCGTAATAAACTCAAAAGCTTTATTCTTGACGCTGGAAAAATCATCGTGTTAGTCGTGCTGGCGATTAACTTTTTAAACAGTTTAGGCACGGACGGTACCTTTGGTAATGAGAACCAAGAGCACTCGGTACTGAGTACCATGGCGAAATTTGCCACGCCCATTGTGGCACCGCTTGGCATTACCGAAGACAACTGGCCCGCCACCGTAGGAATCATTACAGGACTTCTTGCCAAAGAGGTAGTGGTTGGCTCACTGGACGCACTTTATCAAAACAAAAACATGCACTCTGATCCCCTAGAGAGCTACGATTTCATCGGCGCAATGCAAGAAGCGTTGTACACCATTCCTGCCAACCTCACCAGCATTGTGTCCAATGTCTCTGACCCATTAGGCCTGCAATCGCTTGATAACATTGAAGACAAACTCAAAGTGGCTGAAGAACAAGGGTTTACCTTGTCCACGCTCGATAAAATGGCCATGCACTTTGATGGCAACATTGGCGCCTACGCTTACTTATTGCTCATCCTGCTCTACTTTCCCTGCGTCGCCACCTTTGGCGCCATTAAACAAGAACTAGGCTGGAAGTGGGCGCTGTACAGTGGTGGCTGGAGTCTGTTATTAGGGTACAGTGTGGCGGTAGGGTTTTACCAAAGCGCCACATTTCAGCAACACCCTACCACAGCCACGGTTTGGTTAAGCCTGATTACCGCCACAATGCTTTCCCTCTATTTAGGCTTACGCTATATTGGAAAAAAACAACACTCAATCACGCAACGTAACCCTTCATAACGACTAGGCAGTAGAGATTAGGGGGGGGAAGAAAAATGATTTTACTCGATCTAAAACGTTATATTAAACAACACCAAAACGTCACTCTCCGTGATATTCAAGCGCACTTCGACCTATCCGAAGACGCAGCCTTAGGCCTACTTTCCCCCTTACTACAACAAGGCCATGTGTTAAGGTTATCCACAGCCAACTCATGCTCCTCTCAAACCTGCCATTCAAGTTGTGCACAATTGGATACCACACCTCGCTATCAATGGAGTACGTCAGCCAAAAAGCCCCTTACCCTCCCCATTCAATTAATCTGAGACCTTTGCACGAGAAGGTCTCAACCTAATTTTTTCCTCCCCCCACCCCTTAATAAATCACACAATCAAATGGTAGTTAATACCTACCTAATCATATCTTCATCTATTCTTAATCTTTTTGTTACCTAGATACTCATTTAGCTTTGTTCTAATAGGGTCATTCATTAAGGGCATTCTGCATAAGTCCTTTATAGCCTCCTTCCCACAGGGCTTCAAAAGGACTTATGCAGAGTCTCCTTAAAAAACCAGTTTATAAAAAAGGAACATTGCCATGAGCAAAGACAACATCGAAAATACCGCCCACACTAGTCCTATTAAAGCCGAGCGTATTGCATTGGCCAAATCGGCCTACACCACTCGCCTGGTCGATAAAACAATCATTAAAACGCTCCTAAAAGGCAACTGGAAGCCTAAGTCAGGTGATTTAGTGTTGGCGCGTGTTGAACGAATTGGTCACCATAAACGTATTGAGCTCGCTCACGGACGTCGTTCACCTATGTTTGCGGGCGATGAAATCATTGTTTGCTATGGTCATCGTTATGCACCGGATCAATTTGAATCTGTCGTGCCAGACAACCTATCAGAATGCCAGCTAGTTGCCGGTGGCGGTATCGCTTCTAAATGCTTAACGCGTCATGATAAAACTCGTGTTCCAACACGCATTCAGCCTATTGGACTCTTAGGTGATGCCGATGGCAACCCGATTAACATGGCCGACTGGACCGTTCCTAACATTGAAACCAAACGTCCTCGCCCATTTATCATTACCGTAGTAGGCACCTCAATGAACGCTGGAAAAACCACCACCGCTGCCCACTTAATTAAAGGCTTAACACGTTCTGGCATGAGAGTGGGAGCCGCCAAATTAACAGGAACAGGTGCCGGCGGTGATCGTTGGTTAATGGTCGATTCTGGCGCCATCGAAGTGGTTGATTTTACCGATGCAGGCTTTGCTTCTACCTACAAAGCCACCTTACCAGAGCTGCTTCAAATTCAAACCCACTTAACCAACCATTTACAAGCTCAAGGCGCAGAAGCCATTGTTCTTGAAGTTGCCGATGGCCTGTTTCAACAAGAGACGGCCATGTTACTCGAATCCCCTGAATTTAAAGAGAGCATTGATGGCATTATTTTCGCCGCGGGCGATTCTATGGGCGCACACGGTGGCGCTGAATGGTTACGTAAACGTGATCTACCCGTTATTGCACTCAGTGGCTGTGTCAGTGCATCACCGCTTTTAGCACGTGAAGCACAACACACCACAGGGCTTCCAATGTTAAAACTAAACGACCTATCCTCTCCAGAAGTGGCGGTGCAAATGTATGAGCTATGTGGCGCACTGTTTGAACAAAACAACATTAAGGCCGGCTAAATGAGAGCCATACCCGATATTTTAGTCGGCCGTCGTAAATGGCTTATGGCGCGGTTGATCGGTAACGGGATTGCACAAGCGTTTGTCATGATTTCCACCGCATGGTTAATTAAAACAGCGTTTGATGGTTTTATCATCCCCGGCAAAGAAGCTCACACAATCACACTATTAGAGTGTGGTTTAGGACTTGCTGCTGCCGGTATCGCCATCGCCCTGCTCCGAATGCTCGAACGCATTGATGCCGAACGCATGGGGCAACTCTACACCCATGAAATTCGTACCGGACTGTTTACCCACATGAACCGTATCTCCCCTCGTTTACTACAAGGGCGAAGTCGCGGAGGCATTATGTTGCGCTTTATTGGCGACTTAAATGCACTTAAACAGTGGGTCAGCTTAGGCGTAGCACGCTTAACCGTTGCCAGCATAACCACGGTCATCACCTTAACCATTTTAAGCTTTATTAATGCCACGTTAGCACTTGCCGTTGCCAGTGCCTTAGTCTTAGGGGGCTTGGCTTCTTACGCCTTAGGCGGTTGGCTACAAAATGCGGTACGAGAAGCGCGACGACGACGCGCCAGATTGGCCGCCAATGTCAGTGAAAAAATAGCGTCACCCGCTGTCGTGCAAGTCTTTGGCCAAACCCGTCGTGAACGCCGTCGAGTCAAACGACAGAGTGAAGAGCTAATGAATGCCATGGTAAACCGTGCTAAAGCGGTAGGAGCCTTTCGAGGCGTCATTGAATTAACCGCTGCATTGGCAACGGGCAGTGCTCTGTTAGTGGGGGCTTTTTTAGTCTCTGCGGGAGAAACCACCCCCGGTACCGTGGTCGCCGCCATGAGTATTGTTGGGCTGTTAATTCCCTCTTTACGTGATTTAGGACGCGTACAAGAGTACTGGCATGGTGCGGTCGTCTCCCGTGAAAAAATAAGTGATTTCATTGCCATGCCGCGCTTAGGGCGTGCGCCCCGTCAAGCAAAAGAGCTGCCAGATGGACCGGGGGAACTCTGTTTTGAAAACATATCCATCACTCAAAATAGAACCTCAAAAAACAACGGATTTAGCGCTCGAATTCCAGCAGGTCAAGTGGTTGCGCTCGTTGGGCCAAATGGGGCTGGAAAATCCACCTTACTGTCTCTTGCCGCACGATTGATGGACATGAAGCAAGGTAAAATTTTACTGGACGGCCATGACATCACCAAAGTGGAACCTAATTCGCTCAATAAAGCCATTGGGGTGATGACACCCGACCTCCCCTTACAGAGAGGTTCCATCGAACGAAATCTCAGCTACCGATTGCCCAATGCAACCGAAGAGGAGCGAGCAGAAGCCAGAAAACTGTGTGATATTGACTCACTGATTAATAGCTTACCCAATGGCCTACGGTTTCGTATTACCGAGGAAGGGGGGAATTTATCACTCGGGCAACGCCAACGCCTTGGGCTGGCACGTGCCATATTAGGCAATCCTCGTCTTTTATTACTCGATGAAGTCGATGCCAATTTAGACCACCGTTCTGCCGCCGCTTTACGACGCATATTAGCTGACTACCCCGGAACCGTCTTACTGGTTACCCACCGTTTAGACTGGGTAAAACTCGCCGATCAAGTGTGGCATATTGACGATGGAAAACTGATTGAAACCGGAAAACCCTCTCAGCTACTCAACAGCAACAGTGCTACCGCAAAATTATTTCAACGCCCTAAAGTCATTGACTTACACACCGCAAGCTAAGGAAACATTCAACATGTCATCTTATCACCATAAAAAAATGCATCAGCTGTCGCATCAAATAGCGTTGCACTATTTTTTATACACTCCCTCGCAACTCAAGCCCAATGCAAACGTGCTGGTAGCGGTTCATGGAATCTCTCGCAACGCACGTAAACAAGCCCGCTTATTTGCCAAATACGCCGAAAAATATGGCGTAGTCGTGGTGGCTCCCTTATTCGACAAACAACACTACGCAGGGTATCAACGCTTAGGGCTCAGTGGTGAACGTGCCGATTTAGCCTTAAATGAAATTTTAAACGAGGTCGCTCTCACCACTCAAGCCAACACTCAAAATATCTACCTATTCGGCTACTCTGGTGGCGGACAATTTGTTCATCGCTACGCAATGGCCTATCCAAAAAGAGTCAAAGCGATGGCCATTGGTGCCGCAGGATGGTACACCTTGCCGACAATAAAAAAACGTTTTCCTTATGGCATTGCACCCCACCCTAAATTGCCCGATTTGACCTTTAATGCGGCTCAGTTTTTGCGTATTCCAGCCTATGTTCTGGTGGGCGAAGAGGATGTTTTACGA
Source organism: Thiomicrorhabdus sp. (assembly GCA_021648185.1). The sequence continues at coordinate 5,199 of JAKITH010000040.1, forward strand.
GACAGTGCACTGCGTAAATCTGAAAAATTAGACCAACAACAAGGCCTAAATCGCTTTGAGCGTGGGCAAAACTGGGTGAAAACGATGAAGCAAGCCGCACAACAATACGGCCTTGAGACGCCCTTCCAATTTATATCTTTACCCAATTCAGACCACTCTTTTTCACGCAGCGTGCAAACTGGAGGCATGGCAAAACACGTCTTTCAGGCTTTTTTTGGTGAGATCCACGCTACCACCTCAGGTCGCTTACAACCACGTAAAAACGCCCCCAGTATTATCTCTTACAGTCAATTAAACCACGCGCTTTCTAGCCAATTTTTATAAGAGCATTTTAGAATGAATTTACCCCCTTTCAATCGCTGTTTACTTCTTTTCTGTTTAGGAGCTCTCTCCTTAACCACGCAAGCCAACAGTAAAACCCTACCCAGTAAAGGATTTTTATATCAATCCGATGATGGCAATGTCAAAATTAAACTAGGTGGACGATTGCATCTTGACGGCGCTGTATTTAATGAAGACATCACCCCATTCGAAAACGATTGGATGGTGCGTCGCGCACGTATCTCATTAAGAGCCGACCTCTTTAATGATTGGCGTATCAGTGCACAATACAATGTATCAGGTGACGACACCCCTTTCCAATCGGCCGCCATTCGCTACTCAGGTTTTTACAAAACCAATCTTACCGCAGGTCAAATTCAAGAGCCTTTTAGTCTTGAGGAAGTCACCAGCTCTAACAACCTTGTTTTTATGGAACGATCTCTGGCCAATGCGTTCAGCCCAGGATTTAATGTTGGCTTTACCATGCAACAATGGGGTAAAAACTGGGGTTTCACTGCGGGTAGCTTTTGGGAAACCTATATTGAAGATGCCGACCTCTTTCCACAAGATGGAGCAAAAGGCTTCAGTGGCCGCCTAACCTTCACCACCTATCGCGACCAAAATACTATTTTACACTTTGGAGGATCCGCCTCTTATCGCAAACCCGATGCCGACCAAAAATTACGCATTCGAACCCAACCCGAATCCAGTGTTACCACCGAAACCTTAGTCAGCACAGGTCGAATGCGCAATGTAGACAGTCAGATGATTCAGGGGGTTGAAGCGATATTAGCCACCGGCCCCGTAACGTTACAAGGTGAATATATTTCCACACGTGTGTCACGCTTTGAAGACAAACAAGATGAGACCTTTGATGGTGGTTACCTCTCCGCCAGCTGGCTTATTAATGGCAGACAACGTAACTACTCTGCCCGTTCTGGTAGTTTTGGTGCCGTTAAAGTGGGACGCGGTCAAAATGTATGGGAAGTGGCGATTCGCCGTAGTTTCATCGACTTAAACAGCGGAACAGGTACCATCACAGGTGGCGCACAAACCAACACCACCTTTGCTCTTAATTGGTATCAAAATAAAAACGTTCGAGTCATGCTCAACTACATTAATATCGACACCGACCAAGAAGCAGGCGATGACGATCCATCCATTCTGCAAATGCGCTGGCAAATGGTTATGTAAAACACATTTTATTCATATAAAAAAAGCCCGCAATTGCGGGCTTTTTTTATGATTCATAACTCGATTAAGTTATTTTTGAAATGCTTTATGCGATAGATACAGCGAACCAGACACCAATAAAATAGACAGTGCATAATAAAGCAGATCCATTGATTCCGTTGGCTTTAAGAAAATCGCTTGCTCAAAGAACATAACAATCAAGATCAAGACAATCACTTTTGCCAAACGATCTTTTAACTCATCTAACGAGTTAATAAACAAAATATTGCTTGCGCCATGTTTTGTACCTGCCACATCAATTTTAGAGATAAACAGCTCATACAACCCAAGGGCAAAAATCAACATAATTGCGCCCAATAAAAAGCCATCCACCGATCCGACCACATGTGCAATCGTTTGTGACTTTAACACCGCACGTTCCGCATCTGGCAAACTATGGTAACTCGCTAAATGCGAAATCGTATAATAGACATCAATTGCGGTTAAGTAAAAAATGGCAAAGGCAGTAATTAAACTGGCCACCACCGCAACCAACACCACAAAACGGCTATTCCATAAAATGGATTCAAAAACTTTCTCCCCCATTCCTTGCTTTTTTTTCTCACATGCCGTCTCTACAACAGCCTCTTTTTGATGCTCCGCCATACTACTCTCCTAATGATTCAATGGTTAAATTATGGTTGGTATAAATACATAAATCGCCCGCGATGTGCAATGATTTTTCGACCACATCACGTGCGGATAAATCGGTATTGGCCATTAACGCCGCTGCCGCTGCATGAGCGTAACTGCCTCCGGAACCAATGGCGATAAAGTCATCTTGTGGTTCAATCACATCGCCTGTACCTGAGATGAGCAACATATTGTCTTTATCCGCCACCAACATCATCGCTTCCAGTTTACGTAAGGCTCGATCAGTACGCCAGTCTTTTGCCATCTCCACTGCGGCACGCATGAGCTGACCATTGTGTGTTTGCAGTCGCGCTTCAAACCGTTCAAACAAGGTAAACGCATCGGCGGTTGCCCCTGCAAACCCCGCAATCACCTCTTTATTGTATAAACGGCGAACTTTACGCGCATTGCCTTTCATGACCACATGACCCAACGTGACTTGACCGTCGCCACCAATCACCATCTCGCCATTGCGCTTGGCACATAAAATAGTGGTTCCTCTAAATGACATATTTTTTCTTCCTTTAACTTGAATAAGCGTATTTTACGTGAAAAACAGGTGTTATTCGAACTATTAAAATTCAAATTAAATTCTCACTCATAAAAAATAGATTATTTTGGTTTCATTAATTATCGCCTGCATCATTTCTGTTACAGCAATTACCGCACTCTTCTTTGCTTGGTATTTTTATTTGGTTTGGTATTGGCCAAAGCCTCCAGCCATTTAAAAAAATATCACAACAATTGTCACAAAGAAAGACCATCGATTTATCGTCCATTGACGAGAACAATATACCCAACGAAGTGCGCCCGCTAACCTCTTCGGTTAACCAATTATTCGCGCAGATGAAAACAGCTTTTGATACGGAAAGACGGTTTACATCCGATGCGGCTCATGAATTACGGACTCCCTTGGCTGCGCTGAAAACACATGCGGAGGTTGCTTTAAAAGCTGACAACTATGAAGAACAACGTAAAGCGCTGAGCCAAGTGGTTCAAGGCGTCAATCGAGCCACCCGATTGGTCGAACAGCTATTGACACTGGCCAGACTAGACCCGGACACCGGTTTTAGCAACATCCGTCGTTTTGACTTGTTCATTGTGGCCGAAGATGTTTTAAGCACTCAAGCGATTTTAGCTATCGGTAAAAACATAGAAATTAGCTTGGCAGGAACTCGCGGAAAATTCGTCGCAGGTAATTCCGAAGCCATTGGCGTTTTAATGCGAAACCTCATCGACAACGCGATTCGTTACACTCCGCGAGATGGAGAAGTAGAGGTGAGTATTGCACGCAAAAAAAACACCATCATATGGACAGTCGCGGACAGTGGACCCGGCATACCCGTAGAAGAACGTGGCAAAATTTTTAATCGTTTTTATCGAAGTCTCGGTACCAAAGAATCGGGCAGTGGGCTAGGATTATCTATCGTTACTCGCATCGCAGACTTGCACTACTTGACCATTCAGTTGAACACTTCCAAAATGGGCGGCTTGCAAATAGACATTTTATTTTCTGCAAAAGATCATGAATCAACGGGAACGCTTATCGAGCCGGCTAAGCCAGCATAAAAGCATGGCGTTATTTCGCTGCGTAGTTTTTTGGAT
>JAKITH010000041.1 GCA_021648185.1 Thiomicrorhabdus sp.
GGCGTGGTGCTGCCTTCTTCTACGCTGTGATCGCCGGCGGCGGCGTCGTTGTCTGTCACTGTGATTATGGGTGCGCCATCGGTGACACCATTAATGGTGATCGTTAACGTGGTAGTTGAACTATCACCATCCGCATCAGTAATAACGTATTCAAAGGTATCCTCTAGAAGCTCACCATCATTAAGCCCCTGAACGTCGGAGTGGTTATTATTTAACTCATAACTATAACTACCATCGGCATTAATGGTCAAGGTTCCGTAAGCTCCTGAAACGGTTGCGGTTCCAGAACTGACTGAAACACCGTCAATACTCGTAACAACCGTAGCATCGGCACCTAAAATATCAGATTGCGTAGCATCATTATTTGTATTTACAATCACATTTCCTGCAACGATATTATCGTCTTCAGTAATGTTGTTATTGTCTGCCTGAGCAACAGGTGCCGTATCTAGTATCTGAATATCTAAACTATCTGTAGTACTTTCTCCTGAAGCATCGGTTACTTCAACAAAGAAGTTATCGACAACATTATCATCGGTTGCTGAATGGGTGTTTGCTAACCCATCTTCGGTATATTCATAGGTCACATCTCCACTAACTGGATTATATCCAATAATGGTTAATGTGCCTTGTGCGCCAGGAATAATAATAGGAGTGGTTGGAGTTGCTCCACTTACTTCAACACCTTGAATTTCAATGCTGACAACACCTACATCGGCAGAAACATTAATAACACCTGTAACCGTATCAGAACTTCCCTCTACAACACTGTTATCTGCTGGAGAAACATTTAAATCGGCATCTTGGATTTCAATAACAGGTGGCGCATCATCTTGGCCATTAATGATAATTTCAAGAATGGCACTGCTTGTATCGCCATCATTGTCCGTTAACGTATAAGAAAATGTTTCTTTTAAAGGTAAGCTGGATGCAGACAGTGCTTGAACCGTCATATTCGTATTATCAAGTAAATAAACATAGCCTCCATCTTCACTTAACGTCAACGTACCATATGTCCCAACAATAACAGCTGGAGTGGCTGTTACAGGTGTGCCACTAACACTACTCACCACGGTTGGATCTGTACCAATGACATCAACCCCTTGCCCGCTGTTTCCGCCAATAACGTTACCAGCGACACTGAAATCATCTTCAGTAATATTATTTACATCATTAACGGCTGTTGGCGCAGTATCTAAAATTTGAATGTCATGATAATCAACAACGGTCTGTCCTGCTAAGTCGGTTACGACGACTTCAAACGTATCTTGTACACTGTTATCGCCAGCAGAGTGATCACTTGTATCCGTATCAATGGTATATGAGTAAGAAACCTCACCTGTCTGGGGGTTATAGCCAGTGATGGTTAAGTCCCCTTCACTTCCTTGAATCACAACAGGCGAACTTACCGTTGCATTCATAATATTTACGCCACCAACGGTAATCGAATCTACCCCTGCTTGAGCCTGTACACCAAATACTCCAGTAACTGTGTTTCCAAGACCTTCCACAACACTTTCGTCACAGTCGATAACAACCGGTAAACCATCGTCACTACCATTAATAGTAATCGTCAGAGCGGCACTGCTACTATCGCCATCATTGTCAGATAAAACGTAATTAAAACTCTCAGAGATGGAATCCGCTGACGTTAAAACTTGAACATCTGGATTACTATTGTCTAACTCATAGGTATAGCTTCCATCAGCGTTAAAGGTAAGCGTTCCGTATAAACCAGTAACTTCTGTTGGCGTACCTGATACAACAGGAACTCCGTCAACCTCACTGACACTTGTAGGATCCGCAGCTAATGTATCAACAGACGCGGGGTTAACCCCTTGACCATTCGTTCCTGTAATAACATTGCCACCCACACTCGGGTTTATTGCATCTTCTGTTATTGAATTGGCATCAGACTCTGCAACAGGCGCTGTATCTAGAATTTGGATGTTTAAATCATCTGAAACGGGGGTTCCAGCAACATCTGTAACCGTAATGGTGAACAGATCTTGAACACTATCATCTCCAGCACTATGGTCGTTAGCAATGCCATCCTCTTTAAACTCATAGCTAACTATACCCGTGGTTGGATTATATCCAGTAATGGTTAGCACCCCTTGACTGCCCGCAATAAGCACTGGCGTGCTACTACTTGCATTAATAATGCTAACACCATTCACAGTAACACTCGCAATACCCGCTTCTGCGGTGACCGTAAATGTACCCGTAACAATTGCAGAACTGCCTTCTACTACACTGTTATCCGCCGCGGTTAAAGCTCCGTCAACATCTTCTACAACAACGGTAGGTGGCGCATCTGTTTCACCATTAATCGTAATCGTCAGTGTTGTACTGCTCGTGTCATTATCACCATCTCTTAACGTGTAAACAAACACATCACTAATCGTCTCACTGTCATCTAAGCCCTGAACTGTACTATTGCCATTATCTAAATAATAAGTATAAGTTCCGTCTGCTGATATTTCTAAAGAACCATACAAGCCTGGAATACTAACGGCATTACTTGCTGGATCTCCAACGGGAAGACCGTTTACACTCACCACATAAGAGTCATCCATTGAAAGTTGATCAGAACCCGCTAAACTCCCCCCTGTACCTAAAATCACATTACCATTTACACTAGAACTGTCCTCAACAATAGTATTAACATCAGGGTTTGCCTGTAGCTCTTCATTTCCAGCTCCCGGATCTAAAATAAAACTAGACTCAAATGTGGTTGTTCCTGTCTCAATAACAACTTCATCCTCTATAGGAATAATAAACTCTGTGCTAGCCCCACCAAATGTAGTAAACCCTGCCGTAACCTCACCTTCTGCCGCAGTACGCTCGATCTCAACCGCTGCTTCAACGGCACTTCCTGGAGACCCTTCGACACCGGCCGCTGGTTCTTCTAACGCATCAAAATTACCTTCTAAGACAAACTGTTGTAGTGTTGCAACATCTGCAACCGCCTCATTATTTGAAATAACTTCGCTGAAAACATCCCCATCTAGGAAAAGTTCAGAGTTACGACCCAATGTTAAAATTTCACCATTATTTAAGGTCAGCATGAGGTTTGCTGGAGAAGAGGTTATGAGCAATTCATTTTGAAAAACAGCATCGCCCTCTTCAAGAATACGAACAGACTGAGTAGTTGGCTCAATTGCTCGAACCATACCTTCTAAACTAGAAACTTCACCAACGACAACAGTAGACATAAACACATACTCCTAAAATGAGACAGTAATAAATTATAAAACTAGATTTTTAATTGAGAACATAATACAACCTTAGAAACCACTTTCATACTGTACTCAAGGACAGTATGGCTCTATTTTTTTACTAAAAATCGAATACTTGATTTCAATAAACAAATCTAAGGAAATATGCTAGCATTAAAAGGATAAATCCCTTAATCCAAAAATATTATTTCAATTTATACATCTCGCGTATAAATCTAAAACGGATAAAAAAATGAAAAAAACAATAAAAAGAGAACTTGCCACTCTGCTAGTACTGCCAGTAGTATTAACTGCTTTTTCGGTTACAACACACGCCAGTTGGCTTGATCAAGGAGCGGATCTGTTTAAGCAAGCACAGGAAAAAATAGACCTACCTGATAATATTATCCCCCCCTCTTTATCCAATCAATCCAAGAACACCAATCTTTCGATAGATGACATTCAAAACGCTTTCAAAGAGGCCTTAAGCAAAGGATCTGAAACAGTGGTCAACCAACTAAGTCTTAAAGGAGGCTTTAATAATGATCCAAAAATTCATATTCCGCTTCCCGACTCTCTTAAAACCGTACAGTCAACGTTAAAAAGTGTTGGGATGTCTCATTTAATGGACGATCTTGAAACCAAGCTCAATCAAGCGGCAGAAGCCGCTACACCCCAAGCTAAATCGTTATTTTTAACCGCCATAAAAGAGATCAGCTTTAAGGACATTCAAGACATATACAACGGACCGAAAGATTCGGCCACCCAATACTTAAAAGCCAAAACCTCTAATGATTTAAAATCAAAAATGGCTCCGATTATCGAGCAATCTTTAAATGATGTAGGCGCCATTAATGCTTATGATAAAGCGATTTCTAGCTATAAAAACTTGCCCTTTGTACCCGATGTAAAAGCAAACTTACTCGACCATGTGGTTCAAAAAGGGATGGATGGGATGTTTTTCTATTTAGCACAAGAAGAAGCGAGCATTCGCCAAGACCCCGTTAAACAGTCAACGGAACTTTTGAAAAAAGTATTTGGGCAGTAACATGATGAAAAAATGGATCACAGCCACCTTATTAGTAGTAGCCGTGCTTAGCATATCAGCCTGCTCCCTTATTCCAGACCTACCTGGCCCGTTTGGTATTCCTGGAATTTAAGAGAGGGCTCATAGAAATCTGAATTAAGATTTAAGCTTTATTGGCTGTTGCATGAGGAAGATGAATCTCTTCTACCTGCCCTGCTTTTGGATCATTAAAGGTGTCCATTGAAATTTTATTTTCACTACGTGCCACAATCGTAGTGATGGCCGCATCTCCGGTTACATTTACCGCGGTACGCATCATATCCAGCAAACGATCTACCCCCATAATCAACGCGATACCTTCAATTGGCAAGCCAACTTGATGAAACACCATCGCCAACATAATTAGCCCTACGCCCGGAACCCCTGCTGTTCCAATAGAAGCTAACACGGCCATTCCGATTACCATTAAATATCCAGATAACCCTAAATCAATGCCATACACATTGGCAATAAAAACCGTTGCCACCCCCTGCATAATTGCCGTACCATCCATATTGATGGTCGCACCAAATGGCACCACAAACGAAGCGGTGGAACCATCCACCCCCAAACGCTTTTCAGCGGTACGCAAGGTAATAGGAATGGTCGCATTGGAGCTGGATGTACTGAATGCAAACAACTGTACTGACCGCATTTTTTTCAAGAAAATCATTGGATTGACTCTCCCCAATACTTTAAGCAGAATCATTAACGTTCCTGTTGCATGCAATAACAGTACCGTTGCCACCACACCAAAATAGCTCATCATGGGTAAAATCATGCCCAACCCTTGCTCTGCAAAGGTTTTAGCAATCAACGCAAAAATACCAATCGGCGCGGCCAGCATCACAACATTGACCACTTGCATCATCACTTCATTCAAGCGCGCGGCACCTTCCGCAATTGGCTTTCCACGCTCACCAATCATTAAAATACATACCGCAAATAAAATCGTGAAAAAGATAATTTGCAGCATATTCCCTTCGGCATAAGCGGCCACAGGATTGCTCGGAATCAGGTCAATAAATACTTGAGTCAATGGTGGAGCAGGTTGCGCTACAAAGGTACTCTCTGCGGCCTGTGTCATATCAAACCCTTCGCCAGGCCCAACCAAAACAGCAACCGTAATCGCTAACGTAATTGCCAACGCGGTTGTTAACATAAAGAGTAAAAATGCTTTCACCCCTACGCGACCTAACATCCCAACATCGCCAATCCCACAAATTCCACAAATAAGCGAGAAGGTAACCAAAGGCACTACCAACATTTTTAACGCGTTAATAAACAAAGCACCAATAACATGAAGCAGCCCATTAACAAAATAATCCTGAATAAATGCTACATCACTGGCAAAGGTATTAATTAAGCTCCCAACCACCAAGCCAAACCCCATGTAGACCATTATTTTGGTCGTCATACTCATTTTTTTAGACATCATTTTTTCCAATTAACGTATTTGCTACACAGTATACCCAAATCAAAAATAAGTGCGCATATATGGCCATAGATATAAATAGGAAGGGGGGAGAAAATTTTAGGCGACCTGAACAAGCCACCTAAATAAAAACACGCTGTAATTACTCAGCTATAGAAAAACGTTAAAAACTAATAACCAATATCTTTATGATGTGACTGAGGCATCTCTTTATCATCCATTAAATACCACATCAAATAATCAACCACCATTGGCAAAATAACCGTGTGTCGATTATCCGTCTCTTGTAAAATTTTACGTAATGCTAATTTAATTTCAGTACGATTAGACGTGTCCATAATAATATCGATCCCTTCACCAAACTCCTTTACCGCTTCTTCATATTTTGGATAGTTTGGAATCCCTCTGTCCAGAGCATCGTCAATGAGTGCATTCCCCATATTGGGTTCTGAGATGGCAACAATTTCCACCTTATCTTGATCCATCGCCGTAAATTTTTCATAAAATCGCCCGCCAATACGCCCTAAACCGATCATAAAAATAGTAACTTTTTTTGCATCGCTCATCATTTTATTCCTTAAAGTAAAAAACATTACGTACTTTATCCGCCTAAGCATTTGAATACTAAACATAAAGCGGTTCCAGTATAAAAAAAGGACGCCTAATTTTCCATTCTATTTTTTATAGGATCTATTCAACAATCGATATTTGTAAATTCGGGCTTAGTATTACCACCCAAAGTTGCAGAAAAAGCATCAAATAAAGTATGCTACAAATCTAAAGATAATAAAAAAAGAACTAAAGATGCAAAAAACAGCCCTATTTATACCCCTACTCGTATTAGCCTCCTTAACAGGCTGCTTAAGTCAAACCACCCAAAAAGGCTCTGTTGGCATTGAGCGAGAGCAATTGATGCTAATTTCATCCCTTCAAATGAATCAAGGTGGAAAACAAGCCTACAATGCGGTACTAAAAGAAGCGCAAAAAACACATACTCTTATGGAGCCTAATGCCCAAATTGTTAAACGGGTTAGACGCATCGCCAACCGAATCATTCCACACACGGCTGTTTTCAGAAAAGACGCACCACAATGGGATTGGGAGGTCAATGTCATCAAGTCTGACCAACTCAATGCATGGGCTATGCCCGGTGGTAAAATTGCTTTTTATACTGGAATTATCGAAAAACTAAAATTAACCGATGCTGAAATTGCCGCCATTATGGGGCATGAAATCGCTCATGTACTCCGTGAACACGGAAGAGAACGCGCCTCACGCCAAACCTTAACGCAAGTAGGATTATCCGCTCTGAGTATTTTCACTGGTGTAAGAGGACCTGCTTTAGATGCCACCGCGATGGCACTGCAAGTGACCTTAACACTTCCTAATAGTCGAATGCATGAAACCGAATCGGATAGAATGGGCGTGGAACTGGCTGCGCGAGCGGGTTACAACCCCTATGCAGCCGTTAATGTATGGAAAAAAATGGCGGCACAATCCAAAGGAGGCAGTACACCACAAATTCTCAGCACCCACCCCTCTCATGCCAATCGCATTCAAGATCTAAACAAATACGCCAAACGAGTAGAGCCTTTATTTGATGCGGCCATTCGGCGTTAAAATCAACGCAATACACGCCCTGTTGTCGCCTCTCTAATTTGAGTGGGCTTCTCTAGCCCACCCAAATTTCCTACTACACAAGGCACTCTCCCCTTAAAGATCAACTCAATCTCCAAGCAAGACATCGCCGGTGGTTCGCTGGTAACATTCGCACTGGTCGATACCATTGGTTGACCATATTCCGCACAAATCGCTTGAATAACGGGATGATCAGATACTCGAATCGCCACCGTTTTTCGCCCCCCCGTAACCCAATCAGGCACCCCTTCTTTGGCGGGTAACACCCAGGTCACAGGCCCTGGCCATGTTTTCAGTACCGCCTCCTCCCAAGTCTCGCCTTGCAGCTCAACATAAGGCAACACCTGTGCAACAGACGCGGCCACTAAAATCACCCCTTTTTCAAAAGGGCGTTGCTTCACGTGAAACAGTTTCTCAACCGCTTGTAAATCAAAAGGATTACACCCCAAACCATATACGGCCTCTGTTGGATAAGCAATCACCCCCCCAAAACGCAATTGACTCACCGCTTGCGTTACGCTTATTTCACCCAACATGATTCAATCCTATTTAAAAAATGAAAAATCAAATTTTACCCCCCCATGCTCTTTATAAAATCTTGTTATAATACTCAAATCCACACTTAGAAACACCTTCAGGAAGCCATTTTGACCATTCGCAACGAAAAACGTCTCAATAAATTTATCAGTGATTCCGGATTTTGCTCACGTCGAGAAGCCGATCGTTTGGTTGAACAAAACCGTGTCACCATCAACGACCGTATTCCTGAACTTGGCACTAAAGTGCAGCCCCAAGACATCGTAAAAATAGACGGCAAGCCCATCAACGCCGTTCGAGAAGATAAAAAAGATCGCATCTACATCGCCTACCACAAACCCGTCGGCATCACCTGCACCACAGAGAGTCGAGTCAAAGGCAATATTATTGATGCGGTAGGGCATACAGAACGCGTGTTTCCCATCGGACGCTTAGACAAGCCCTCTGAGGGGCTGATTTTTCTTACCAGCGATGGTGACATTGTAAATAAAATTTTACGAGCCGAAAACGCCCACGATAAAGAGTACACCGTAACCGTTGATAAACCCATTACCCAGTCGTTTATTCAAAAAATGGCGCAAGGTGTGCCCATTTTAGATACCGTTACCCAGCCTTGTATCGTCACTCAAAAAAGTCGCTTTGTCTTTACCATTATTCTCACCCAAGGCCTTAACCGACAAATTCGCCGTATGGCAGAACACCTAGGTTACCGTGTCACTCGGCTCATTCGCAACCGTATTATGAATGTAAATTTAGGAAGCTTAAAGCCAAATGAGTGGCGTGACTTAACCTCAGAAGAGATGGTCAAAATCAACCAAGCCGTTTCAGGCTCCAGCAAAGTAGCTCTTCCCAACAGTAACGTTAAAAAGCACCCTAAAAAAACAGTAAACACAATTAAAGGTTCATCTTCTCTTCGTAAAAACCGTAATTTTTATAAAAAATAATGCTGGTAAAGTAACAGTTCAGATAGCCCCACTCTCTTGTAGTTTTAAGTAAATCGCTTCAGCCAATTTTTGGTAGCCCTTTTCATTAAAATGAATATAATCCGATTTCATTGAGCTGCGCCTCATTAAGTGGCTCACT
>JAKITH010000042.1 GCA_021648185.1 Thiomicrorhabdus sp.
ACTTGTGCTACGGTATAAGGACGCTCTGAAGTATCACGGTAGATTTTTTGCATCCACTCAATGTTGATAACAGGAGCAACGCCAATCCCTAAGTCAACGTGTTGTGCTACGTCGTACATGCCTTCTTTAGGGCCGTGATCTTTGCGTTTTACGGCACCGTGTAGACCTTCATAGAATAAAATATCGGTATCAGGTTCAATGTCTTCCCAAGGGGTAAATTCACCAGGTTCTAAGTTGGTACCTAATCGAGCATTATGCTCAGCGGCTTCTTCTTCGCTGTGAAGGTAGTAGCGTTTTTTACCGGTTGCAGTCTCTTTGTAAGAGGCAAACAACGCTTCTAATTTTTGAAATTCATTAGCGTGTTCTGAAAAATGCGTTAATGGTTTGCCGCCATTTTTTTTTGATTCAGCTACTTTTTCACGCATCTCTTTGCGTGAATATTTGTGAAAACTATCGCCTTCAATCACGGCTACGTTTAAGTTTTCACGCTCAAAAATGGTTTCTACAGCTCGTTTTACAAACGAAGTACCTGCTCCGGAAGATCCGGTAACGGCAACGATAGGGTGTTGTACTGACATAAAATAGTCTCCTAAAAATTTAAAAAAAATGGTTTAAAACTCAGAGGTTTTCTGAGTTGTTAAGAGTTTTTATTTTGATGAGCGATATTAGAAACTAAAATCACTTATATTTCAAAAAACTTTTATTGTTTATTGTTTTTTATACGTCCAAGTTTTCGACTTGCAATGCATTGGCCTCAATAAAAGCTCTACGTGGTTCTACTTCATCGCCCATGAGCGTGGTAAACACTTGGTCTGCAGTAATAGCATCCCGAATGGTTACTTGCAGTAAGCGGCGTGCTTCGGCGTTCATAGTGGTTTCCCAAAGTTGTTCAGGGTTCATCTCCCCTAGACCCTTATAGCGTTGGATATTTTGACCACGCTTGGCTTCTTTAAACAGCCACTCTATGGCTTCTTTAAAGTTTGAAATGGATTGTTTTTTGTCGCCACGTTGAATATAAGCAGAGTCACTTATTAAGCCTTGTAGTGATTCGCCTAATGTGACGATTTGTTGAAAATCTTTTGAGACAAAAAAATCAGCATCAAATATTTGTGAGCTTAAGGTTCCATGTTCACGCTGTTGTAGGCGAATCTGAAATTTTGCGGTGCTGTTCAGTTCGCTTGCAGGTTCAACCGTAAGTTGGTATTCGACTTTATTTTGCTCACCATTGGCTTTTAAGTGCGGTAAAAGTTGATTAACCCACGCCGTTAAGGCATCAAAATCATTAAGAATTTCCAGTGTAATGGCGGGGTGGTCGATCATCATTTCTAAAAAGACAGGGTTGTATCGACGTCCTAGACGTTTAATCACATGCTGTGTCTTAAAGTAACTTTTAGCAAGGGTTTCTAAAGCAACACCATTAATGCTGGGAGCACCTTCTTCAGTCCAAAGTGCGGCGTTATCAATAGCGGTTTGCAGTAAGTAACCTTCCAGTTCAGAATCGTCTTTTAGATAGGTTTCTTGCTTGCCTTTTTTAACTTTATAAAGAGGCGGTTGCGCAATGTAAATATACCCTTTTTCAATTAATTCTGGGTATTGGCGATAGAAGAAGGTTAACAGCAACGTACGAATATGTGAACCATCCACATCGGCATCGGTCATGATGATAATGCGGTGATAACGCAATTTTTCAATGTTGTACTCTTCTGCAATACCACAACCCAGTGCGGTGATGAGAGTGCCTACTTCAACAGACGCGAGCATTTTATCAAAACGAGCTTTTTCAACGTTTAATATTTTACCTTTCAGCGGTAAAATAGCTTGAGTACGACGATCACGACCTTGTTTGGCCGAGCCACCCGCGGAGTCACCCTCCACTAAGTAAAGTTCTGAAAGGGCGGGGTCTTTTTCTTGGCAATCGGCGAGTTTTCCGGGCAAACCTGCAATGTCTAATGCGCCTTTACGGCGTGTCATCTCGCGTGCTTTACGCGCTGCTTCACGCGCACGTGCTGCGTCAACAATTTTACCGAAGACCGCTTGAGCTTCTTTGGGGTTCTCTAACAAATACTCTGAAAGTTTTTCATTCATGGCGGTTTCTACCGCCGTTTTGACTTCGGAAGAGACCAGCTTGTCTTTGGTTTGCGATGAAAATTTAGGATCAGGTACTTTAACTGAAATAACGGCGGCCAGCCCTTCTCGTGCGTCATCACCCGAGATGGTGATTTTATATTTCTTGGCCAGTCCAGAGCTTTCAGCATAGGAGTTCATGGTGCGCGTTAAGGAGGCTCTAAAGCCTGACATGTGCGTACCACCATCTCGCTGTGGGATGTTGTTGGTAAAACAGAAAATGGACTCTTTATAAGAGTCTGACCATTGCATGGCGACTTCGACGGTAATGTCGTCTTTTACGGTGGAGAAGTAAAACGCTTTTTCATTAATCAGCGGTTTATTGGTATTGATGTAATCTACAAACGCTTTAATACCCCCTTCAAACTGAAAAATTTCATGGCGATCATCTCGCTTATCGCGTAATTCAATGTGTACACCAGAGTTTAAGAAAGAGAGCTCTCTTAAGCGCTTTAAAAGGTAGTCAAAATTAAACTCAACATTGGTAAAGGTATCGGTGCTGGGTAAGAATCGAATTTCAGTACCGGTTTCTTCTGTTGGGCCAACGGCCACCATGGGCGCATCTGGCACGCCGTGCGTATAAGACTGCTTCCAGATCTGACCATCACGCTTGATAATAAGATACAGCTTTTGAGACAGCGCATTCACAACCGACACGCCTACTCCGTGTAGTCCACCGGATACTTTATAGGAGTTATCATCAAATTTACCCCCCGCATGAAGTACCGTCATAATCACTTCAGCAGCGGATACGCCCTCTTCTTTATGAATATCAACGGGAATACCACGGCCATTATCTGTTACCGATACGGAGCCATCAGTATGGATGGTGACCACAACTTTGTCACAGTGACCCGCAAGTGCTTCATCAATACCGTTATCGACCACTTCGAAAACCATGTGGTGCAACCCTGAACCATCATCGGTGTCACCGATGTACATTCCAGGACGTTTACGAACAGCATCAAGGCCTTTTAAAACCGTGATGGAGGAGGAATCGTATTTTTTTTCTTCAGACATAAAACTCGATTTCTTTTAAGGAGGCACGAAAATACCGTGCCTCGATTGTTTTGAGGGCTAAATTAGACAGGCAATTCTACCATAAATGCGATGCAAATGCAGAGCGGAAAATGGTAGGGAGAATCAGCCAAACATCCAGCTGGTTGGGTTAGGGATAGGTTGCTGGTTATTGAGGTATTTAAACCCTTTAACGCAACGAATAATTAACCATATCGCGTAGAACAGTAGAACGAGCCAGCCGATTAAAATGAGGGTTAATAGGCTGCCGATAATGAGGTACAACAGTCCAATCCAGAAGGTGCGAATTTGGAACTGGTAGTGGGATTGTAAAAAGGTGTTTTCATCGCTTTTATTGATGTAGGCCATAATGACACCCACAAGAGCGGTAAAAGGAATGATAAAGCTAGCAAGATACAGTGCATAAATAATCATTGGGAAGGTGGTGTCTGGCTTTGGGTTTTCAGGGTTTGAAGGCATTGACTTGATGGCATCATTCATAAAAAAGATCCTTTCTGAAGGGTTTTAGGAGGGGGTAAGTGTAGCAAAGATAGCTGGTTATTCCTGTTTTTTACGGCTGAGTTCTCCAGACTGAATCTGCCAGATATGCGTGGTTTGCGTATTTAAAATAGGAATAAGGGACAGAGAGGTACTGGTAATAATATGTTGTATTTTTAATACTTGCAGTAGTTCAAGCAGTTTTAAGCGGTGGCTTTCATCCAGCTCAGCGGGTAGGTCGTCAATGAGCATGATGACAGGTTCATTTAATGTTTTTTCGTGTAGGCTGGCTTGTGCAAGCAGCAGGGCACAGACAAAGAGTTTTTGTTGACCTCTTGATAGGGTATTGATGGCTTCTTGGCCTGAAAATTTAAAGCGAATGTCTGCACGGTGTGCACCGTACTGGGTATGCCCTAACGCACTCTCTTTGGTAAAGTTAAGCGTGTACAACGCCAATAAATCTTCGGTGTTTTTAGGCCATCCTGCACGGTATTGGCAGATCACTTTTTCGATAAGTTCTGGCATAAGTGCTTGGCAAAAAGTGACTAAGTAGGGGGTTAAATCTTCTAAATAAGACTGGCGTATTTGGTCTATTTTTAGTGCGTTTTCAACTAGAGCTTGATCCCACAGTTGCACTTGCGCTTGAGGAAGACGCTTTTTAAGGGCTTGATTACGTTGTTTTAAGCCACGTTGGTAGTTGCGCCATAGTGGCATGAAATCGGGGAATTGGTGAAAGCAACCCCAGTCCATAAATTGGCGTCGTGCTTTGGGGCCATCTTCGAGTAACTTGTGGCTTTCTGGCGTGAGCAGTTGTACGGGAAGGTGTTGTGCGATGATGGATTGAGACGGCGTGTTCTCACTGTCAATACGCAGCAGGGTGTGTTGTTGGCTTTTTTGTATGCCTAATCGATGTGAAGGGCTGTTTGATATGGAGTGACTTGAATGAACTTCGGCAAATACAGTGAGAGTCGTTTGTTGATGTTGTATCAGGTGTTGTACTTTAGGGGTTCGAAAAGAGCGGCCTGTTGCGAGCATCCAGATCGCCTCAATGACGGAGGTTTTTCCTGCGGCATTGTCGCCCACAATTAAATTTAATCCACTGCTGAGCTCACACTGTATGTGTGGGCAGTTGCGAAAGTGTTGAATGGAGAGCTGATTAATTTGTGTCAACGTTATGGATCATTTTCTGAGGAATAAGGGGGGGGAGAAAATGTTAAAGCAGGATTAAATAAGGTTTAATCCTGCTTTAAATTAGAAGGTTAGTGGCTATAAACGCATTGGCATAATTACATGCTGACAGTGGCATACATCGGTTTTAGTCTCAATTAAACAGCTGCTATTAGCATCTTTTAAAATCAAGGTAACACAATCATCTTGCATAGAGTTAAGGACATCAATGATGTAATTTACATTAAAGCCAATTTCCATTTCAGTACCTTGGTAGTCAATGGCCATGTCTTCATGTGATTCATCTTGCTCACTGTTTGATGCATTGACGGCTAAGAGGTTTTGGCTGAGTACCAAGCGAATTCCTTTGAATTTATCATTAGATAAAATGGAAGCGCGTTGCAGCAGTGCCTTTAGTAACTCTTTATCGGTCTGGATAAGTTGGTCATTGTCAGAAGGAATGACTCGTAGGTAGTCAGGAAAACGACCGTCTACAAGTTTACAGGTAAATACGGTGTTTTCCAGTTGTACGGTGAGATAGTTTCTGGCAAGAGAGAATTCAATTAAAGTGTCTTCATCGCTCATCAGTTTTTGTAGCTCCAGCACCCCTTTTCTTGGCAAAATGGCTTGGGTAGGCGTGAGGCCTTCGGTCTCCAGTTGCGTGTAACAGGTGGATAAACGATGGCCATCGGTTGCGACAACGCGTAATGTGTTGTTGCTAATGTCAAATAACATGCCGTTGAGGTAAAAACGAACGTCTAGACTCGCCATTGCAAAGCCTGAGTGCAAAATAAGTTGTTTTAGTTGGTGTTGTGACAGTGAAAAAGATAAGTCTGTTTGCGTTAAGTCCATGGTTGGAAAGTCTTCCGCCGGTAAGGTGGAAAGCTTAAAGCGTGAACGTCCAGCAGAGAGTGTACAACGAGCCCCATCAAAGTCTAACGTAATGGTGAGTCCGTTGGGCAGTGAGCGTACAATATTAATCAGTTTCATGGCAGGAAGCGTGATTGAAAATTGCGGTGTATCGCTTGATTCTAATTCCGTTGTGGCACGCGTTTCAATTTCTAAGTCCGATGCGGTAACGGTGAGTGTATTTTCAGAGGTTTGAAATAAAACATTGCCTAAAATCGGCATGGTTTGACGTTTTTCGACAACGCCCCCTACGGTTTGCAGAACACTTAAAAGGTTTTCACGAGTTAAAGTAATTTTCATGCCAAGGTCTCTTAATCTTAATTGGTGATAATACGAATTAAACTGTTAAAATCATTGTCTATATGGTGGTCTTGCTCTCGCAGCTCTTTAATTTTTCGCACGGCATGGAGAACGGTGGTGTGGTCTCGGCCACCAAACGCATCGCCAATTTCCGGTAAGCTATGATTGGTAAGCTCTTTGGCAATGGCCATTGCAACTTGTCTTGGTCGTGCAATATTTCGGGTACGGCGTTTAGAGAGTAAGTCGGCTACGCGTAATTTAAAATAGTCGGCAACGGTTTTTTGAATGTTATCTAATGTAACCATTTTTTGTTGCAGAGCCAGTAGGTCTTTAAGGGCATCTTTGACCACTTCAACGGTTAAGGCTTGCTGAGTAAATTGTGAATAAGCCCCTACTCGCTTTAAAGCACCCTCCAAATCTCTAACATTACCACGTAATCGTTTGGCAATAAAGAAGGCGACCTCTTCGGGAAGAGCGATGCCAAACTCGGAGGCTTTTTTGAGTAAAATAGCCACGCGCATTTCAAATTCAGGTGGTTCGACCGCAATGGTTAACCCCCAGCCAAAGCGAGATTTTAAACGGTCTTCCAGTCCATCGACCTCTTTAGGAAAGCGATCACTGGTTAAAATAACCTGCTTATTGCCTTCGAGTAGAGTATTGAATGTGTGAAAAAACTCTTCTTGTGATTGCTCTTTATTTGAAAAGAATTGAATGTCATCAATTAAAATGGCATCTAATGAGCGGTAAAAACGCTTGAACTCATCAATTTTATTGTGACGCAGTGCATTGACCATGTCAGCCACAAATCGTTCTGAGTGTAGATAGACAACACGTGCATCGGGCTTGTCTTTTAGCAATTGGTTACCAATGGCATGCATTAAATGCGTTTTACCTAATCCTACGCCACCATAGATAAAGAAGGGATTATAGCTTCCACCTGGGTTTTCAGCCACTTGCCGTGCTGCTGCGGCGGCAAGTTGGTTGGCTTTACCTTCAACAAAGGTATCAAAGGTAAAGCTGGCATTTAGACCATGTTTAATGGTTGATTTTTTAACACTGCTTACGGCGGGTTTGCTATGTTTTTTGGTCGATTTATTTTTGTTTTGCAGTGGCTGAGGCATGGTTACTTCAGGTTCTGGTAAGGCATCAAAGCTATAATCGCCAATTTCGAGCAATATCTCAGGGGTATTGATCGGCGCCGCTTTTTTAATGGCTTGGCGAATATTGGTCATTAACTTTTTATTGACCCAGTCTAAAATAAACGTAGAAGGGGCAAGTAAGCGAATGGCAGACTCCTCTTCAATCGCCTGAAGTGGACGAATCCACGTATGAAACTGTTGATCGTTAAGATCACTTTCTAAGTGTTTAAGGCTTTGGGTCCACAATGTTGACAAAAGAGTATCCTTGAGGCGAATGGTTCGAATTGATTATGTGGATAAGTATACCTGTGAATAACTTTAAAACAAGAGCTTTCCTGTGGATAAGTCTGTGCATATACCCTGTGGATAACCTGATTTTATAGGTGTTTATCTTGTTGAATATAAAGTGTTTTTTACGGTTTTGAATTTAAATAAAAAAATTGTTACTCTTTTTGAGTGCTGTGCCTATTTTTTGAGAAAATAAAAATGATGAATTTTTTTACAGAGCTCGGTATTTTTGGCCTGTTTGTGTCTGCTTTTTTAGCCGCAACTATATTACCGCTGAGTTCAGAAATTATTCTCGTTGCTTTATTGTTGTCTGAAGTGAGCCCTGTGACACTAGTGGTTGTGGCAACCATTGGGAATGTATTGGGCTCTGTGGTGAATTATGTGATTGGCTTTTGGGGCGGGACGTTTTTGCAACGTAAGGTGCTAAAGGTATCTGAAGCCGACTTTGAAAAATCAGAGCAACGTTTTCGTAAGCTGGGTGCGCTGAGCCTTCTGTTTGCATGGGTTCCTATTATTGGAGACCCATTAACCTTGGTTGCAGGGGTGCTTAGAGTCAATTTCATACTGTTTTTAGTGTTAGTGACGTTAGGTAAGTTTGGGCGATATTGGGTGGTGGCGTATATCACCTTGCCCAATGGATTTTAAAAGAGGTATTATCTTTTTAAGATATTTTCTTGTTTTTTGGTTGATTACTCTATATAATCCCCGTTTTTCCGGATGTCGGAATAGAAATATTTAAGGATTCAGTGACATGAAACGTACATTTCAACCTAGTGTTATCAAACGTGCCCGTACACACGGTTTTCGTGCTCGTATGGCGACTAAAAATGGTCGTAAAATTTTAGCTGCTCGTCGTGCGAAAGGACGTAAGCGCTTAGCTGTATAGTTTTTGAGTGTGCTGATATAGTGCACCAAAACTAAATTCTGGTGAGTTAATGAATTCAAATAATGAGTTATCAACTCACTCAGAACCCTCTACCCCCTCTTTTATTTTGAATAAACCCATCAATGGTTTTTCAAAACCTCTCCGTATTCTAAAACCTAGTGATTTTCAACACGTATTTTCAAATGCTGAAAAATTTGGCAACCGCAATTGGACATTGATTGTTCGACCGAACCAACAGTCTTATCCAAGACTTGGATTGGCTGTTGCCAAAAAACAACTACAGCGAGC
>JAKITH010000043.1 GCA_021648185.1 Thiomicrorhabdus sp.
AGTTAAATGCACTATGAAAATGAAACGGTTTTAGAAGATTCAGATATTGGAAGTTCTAAAAAACCGAATCCGTTTGCAATATTGCAAACGTTAAAAAAATAGAATTTATTAAATATATTATTATTTGTTTAGGAGAATACCATGGCAGTCCAAAAGAGCCGTAAAACCCCATCAAGACGTGGAATGCGTCGTTCACATGATTCATTAGATGCACCAACACTAACCGTTGATGAAACCACGGGTGAAGTTCACCGTCGTCACCATGTGACTGCTGATGGGTATTACAAAGGTAAAAAAGTCGTTCAAGATAAGGCTTAAATCATCTTGGCTATCAAAATTGCCATCGATGCGATGGGCGGTGATCATGGCTTGCCAGTGACCGTCCCAGCGTCCCTCGATGCACTCAAGAAATTCTCTGATATTCACATTGTTTTAGTCGGTAAAGAAGACTTAATTCATGCTGAGCTTTCAAAACATCA
This sequence comes from Thiomicrorhabdus sp., assembly GCA_021648185.1. The sequence continues at coordinate 480 of JAKITH010000043.1, forward strand.
ATACGATGACTCTCGACTCTCTATACAACACGCTGAACAAGTGGTTGAAATGGATGAGCTTCCTTCCGACGCATTAAGAAAGAAAAAACAATCGTCTATGCGCATTGCGTTAAATTTGGTAAAAGACGACCAAGCTCAGGCCTGCGTCAGTGCGGGTAATACCGGAGCATTAATGGCAACGGCTAAGTTTGTTTTAAAAATGTTGCCGGATATTGAGCGCCCAGCCATCTGTACGACCTTGCCGACCATGAAGGGTCATGTACATGTATTGGACTTGGGTGCAAACGTAGGATGTACTGGCGACCAGTTGGCGCAGTTTGCCATGATGGGATCGGTTCTTGCGCAGGCAGTAGACGATAATATGTCGCCTAAAGTCGGTTTATTGAATATTGGTGAAGAAGAGATTAAAGGTCATCAGCGTATTAAAGATGCTCATCTTCTGCTACAAATTCCAGGTATGAACTACATTGGCTATGTTGAAGGGGATGATATTTTTAAAGGCGATGTGGACGTAGTCGCATGTGATGGGTTTGATGGCAATATTGCGTTAAAAGCCAGTGAAGGGGTTGCTAAAATGATCTCTTTCTATTTAAAAGCGGCCTTTCGTAAAAATATATTGACCAAATTAGTGGCGGTACTCGCTTACCCTGTTTTAAAATCGTTTAAGGACAAGGTTGATCCTGGTCGTTATAACGGGGCTTCTTTATTGGGCTTGCGTAAAATTGTGATTAAAAGTCATGGTGGAGCAGACCAATCCGCCTATTTTTATGCCATTGCCGAAGCGCGTTTGGAAGTGAATAAAAATGTCCCCGAGTTAATCTCTTCAGAAGTGTCTAAGTTGATTAAGCAGCAAGCCAATGAAAGTGTTGCTGATTAGGTCTTTGTTAGACTTTTGCACCAAACCTCTTAATGTTGAGTAATTATGAATCAAAAAGTCTATAGCCGCATTGCTGGCACAGGTGGGTATTTACCTAAAAAAATATTAACCAATGCCGATCTTGAAAAAATGGTGGACACCAGTGATACGTGGATTCGTGAACGAACAGGTATCGAGCAACGTCATATTGCCGCCGAAGGGCAAACCACCTGTGATTTAGCCGAACAAGCCACGTTAAAGGCGCTTGATGCGGCGGGTATCGATGCCAGTGCAATTGATTTGATTATTGTCGCCACCACCACGCCAGACAAAACCTTTCCAAGTACCGCCTGTTTATTACAACAACGTTTAGCCATCCATGGTTGCCCAGCCTTTGATATTCAAGCGGTGTGCTCTGGATTTGTGTATGCGTTAAGTGTGGCCGATCAATTTATTAAAACGGGCATGGCAAAATGCGCGTTGGTCGTGGGCGCTGAAACCTTATCGCGTATTACCAATTGGACAGATCGTAATACGTGTGTGTTATTTGGTGATGGTGCGGGGGCGGTCTTATTGCAAGCTTCTGAGAAGGCAGGCATTTTATCCACCCATATTCATGCCGATGGTCAGTACGAGGACTTATTGCACGTGCCTTCTGGTATTTCTAAGTTGCCGCTAACCGATTCGGTTGAAGAGCGCACTATGAACATGAAAGGCAATGAGGTCTTTAAGATGGCCATAAATACCTTGAGTCGTATTGCAAAAGAGACGTTGGATGCCAATGGGCTTACAACAGGTGATATCGATTGGTTGGTGCCACATCAAGCCAATTTACGTATCATTAATGGCACGGCTAAAAAATTAAAACTGTCAGCTGATCAAGCGGTGATTACCGTGCATAAGCATGCCAATACCTCCAGTGCATCGGTGCCTTTGGCATTAGATGAAGCGATTCGAGATGGTCGAATTCAACGAGGTCATGTGCTGTTGCTTGAAGCATTTGGTGGTGGATTTACATGGGGTTCGGCGTTAATTCGTTATTAACCCCTAATCCACAGATAGAAAAAACAAATTCGGAAGTAGAGTAAAAATTATGTCATATGCGTTTATTTTTCCAGGTCAAGGTTCTCAGTCAGTAGGAATGTTATCGGAACTTGCGTCTTCACACGCTCAAGTGTCTGAGGTGTTTGATGAAGCCTCCAGTGTGTTGGGGTATGACTTGTGGGATGTGATTCAAAATGATGCCGATGGCAAACTTAATCAAACGGATGTGACGCAACCTGCGATGCTGGCTTCTGGCATTGCCGTGTATCGTACGTTAAAGGCTCAAACGCCTTGTAACCCCGCCTTTATGGCAGGTCATTCGTTAGGTGAATACACGGCATTGGTTGCCAGTGGTGTGATGACCTTGGCGCAAGGTATTGAGTTGGTGTCCGAACGTGGACGCTTAATGCAATCAGCGGTGCCAGAAGGCCAAGGCGCCATGGCCGCTGTGCTTGGCTTAGAAGATACACAAGTGCTTGCGGTGTGTGAGCAGGTTGATGGCGTGGTGGAAGCGGTCAACTTTAACTCACCTGGTCAAGTGGTGATTGCAGGCAATAAAGCCGCAGTAGAAGCCGCGATGGTATTAGCCTCTGAATCGGGTGCGTCTCGCGTGGTGCCTTTACCCGTGAGTGTGCCTTCACACTGCTCTTTAATGAAGCCTGCCGCAGAGCAATTGGCTAAAAAGCTTGAAGGCATGACATTTAATATGCCAGCGGTGCCGGTATTGCACAATGTGCAGTTTGGCGAAGCAAAAGACACCGATGAAATTAAAGCGTTATTGGTTCAGCAGTTATACCGCCCCGTTCAGTGGGTTGAGACCGTTAATGCAATGAAACAGCAAGGCGTTGAGTCTCTATATGAGCTGGGGCCAGGTAAAGTATTAATGGGGTTGAACCGTCGTATTGACCGTAAAATGAAGGTACAGCCTATTTTTGATGACGCAACATTAGAAAAAGCGTTAGCAAGTTTGTAGAATAGTCAGTATGATTACAAGATTGAATGAACAGTTATAAAAAATATTAGGCAGGAAAATTTCATGTTAACAGGAAAGGTTGCATTTGTTACGGGTGCAAGTCGCGGAATTGGTAAGGCAATCGCTTTAGAACTCGCTTCTCAAGGTGCTATTGTCATAGGAACAGCAACGTCTGAAAGCGGTGCTGATAATATATCGACTTACCTTAAGGAAGCCGGTGCACAAGGCGCAGGAAGATGCTTAAATGTAACCGATGGTGAGATGATTACCTCTGTGTTAGCGGAAGTGACCAAAACCTTTGGTGTCCCAACTATTTTAGTGAACAATGCGGGCATTACGCGTGATAATTTATTGATGCGCATGAAAGACGATGAGTGGGATGATATTATTGACACCAATTTAAGCTCCGTTTTTCGCATGAGCAAAGCCTGTTTACGTGGCATGATGAAAGCGAAGGGCGGGCGTATTATTAATATCGCTTCTGTAGTGGGCGTGATGGGGAATGCAGGTCAAACCAACTACGCGGCCGCTAAAGCGGGTATTATTGGGTTTAGTAAGTCCTTAGCAAGAGAGGTAGGTACACGAAACATTACCGTCAATACCATCGCACCCGGGTTTATTGATACCGATATGACGCGTGGTTTGCCAGATGAGCAACGTGAGGCATTAACCAAACAAATTCCATTGAGTCGCCTTGGCGCACCAGAAGACATTGCTAAATCGGTCTCTTTTCTGGCAGGTGAAGGCGGTTCTTATATTACCGGTCAAACATTGAATGTAAATGGCGGCATGTATATGGTTTAAATCATCTTATTCCCACTAAAATGGGAGTAATGATGAATTTATCTTTGATAAGACTTGAAAAACGCTGAGTATAAAGCGAGAATACGTCAAAATTAAGAAGATTTTGAAATTAACGAGACCTTTTGTGCAAAGGCCTCTAAACTAAGTTGGAGATTTCCATGAGCAGTATTGAAGAACGCGTAAAAAAAATTGTAGTTGAGCAATTAGGTGTAGAAGAAGATCAGGTTACAGCAGACGCTTCTTTTGTTGATGATTTAGGTGCAGATTCTTTAGATACCGTTGAGTTGGTAATGGCATTGGAAGAAGAGTTTGATTGCGAAATTCCTGATGATGAAGCAGAAAAGATTTCAACATTAGCGCAAGCAACTTCATACGTAAACTCAAACCTATAATATTTTTGTAGGTCGTTGAAACGTATTTAAAAAGCCGTATATTTACGGCTTTTTTTGTTTTTATTAGAGGTAGCTATCCATCTGAACAGTTACTTTAAAGAGAAGAAATAGAGGGAGTCAGTTTTGACTAAACGTCGTGTTGTGATCACTGGAGTAGGTGCTTTATCTGCGGTTGGGTTAACGGTTGAAGAGAACTGGAATAACTTGATTGCTGGAAAAAGTGGCATTGATTATTTAAATAAATTTGATACCGATGCGTACACCGTAAAATTTGGTGGCGTGTTAAAAGGATTTAAAGCGTCAGACTATATCTTGCCGAAAGAAGCCAAAAAAATGGATCCGTTTATCCATTACGGCATTGCGGCAGGTGCACAAGCCATTCAAGATTCAGGGTTAGAAATTACCGAAGAGAATGCCACCCGTATTGGTGTTTCCATCGGTTCGGGAATTGGTGGCATTGGTTCGATTGAAACCCAGCACAGTACTTATTTAAAATCCGGCCCTCGACGCGTCTCTCCCTTCTTTGTTCCCAGCTCCATCATTAATATGATTTCGGGTAACCTTTCCATTCTATTTGGTTTAAAAGGACCCAACTTAGCGATTTCGACCGCCTGTGCTACGGGAACGCACAGCATTGGTGATGCCGCTCGCATGATTGAGTATGGTGATGTTGATGTGATGGTCGCCGGTGGTGCAGAACATGCCACCACACAGTTAGGTTTGGCTGGTTTTGCCGCCGCACGTGCGCTGTCGACTCGAAATGACGATCCACAAGCGGCCAGTCGCCCTTGGGATAAAGACCGTGATGGGTTTGTATTAAGTGATGGTGCTGGCGCGGTGGTGTTAGAAGAGTATGAACACGCCAAAGCACGTGGTGCCACCATTTACGCCGAAGTACTTGGCTTTGGTATGAGTGGCGATGCTTACCACATGACCTTGCCATCAAAAGGTGGCGAAGGGGCGGGTCGTTGTATGACAACCGCGTTAAATAATGCCAAAGTAGACATCACTCAAATTGACTACATCAATGCACATGGTACCTCTACGCCCGCTGGCGATCTGTGTGAAACCAGTGCTGTTAAGTCTGTATTTGGTGCGCACGCGTACGATTTAGCCATGAGCTCCACTAAATCAATGACAGGGCATGCACTCGGTGCCGCAGGTGCAATGGAAGCCGTATTTACCGCCTTGTCGATTAAACATCAAGTGTTACTGCCCACCATCAATTTAGACAATCCGCAAGAGGGCTGTGATTTAGATTACGTGGCGCATGAAGCGCGTGATGCTAAAGTTGACTACGCCCTGTCTAACTCATTTGGGTTTGGCGGCACCAATGCCACATTGGTGTTAGGGAAAGTTTGATTGTTTTATCATGCCAACACCTGACTCTACATTGGCGCTGATTACACGTGCCATTGCGTTACCTAAAAAAGCCACGGTTGATTTATCTCAATTGCATGAATGCAATCCAGAACGCTACCCTTTTTTATTAGAAAGTGTGGCGCATGGTGGCTTGGGTGAGTTTGATATCTTATTTACCTTTCCTCAAGAGACGATTCAACTCAATGCCTTGAGTGAGCAACACGATTTTCTTAATCAAATAACCGCCGATTTTGAACGGCTAAAAGTGGGTGCTTCGCTTAATGAGGCGGCACTTCCTTTTACTGGCGGTTGGTTTGCCTACTTTAGTTACGACTACGCGCAAGTGGTTGAACCCGTTTTAGACCTACCCAAAGCCAAGTTTCCCTTGGCGATATTAACCCGTATTCCAGCGGCCGTGATTATAAAACACGCAACACAAGAGCTGTTTATTATTGCAGAGCCAGACTATGCCGAGGTGGTCGAAAAAATAGCGGCAGACATTCAACGCGTGTTTTCGTCTAAAATTTCTCCCCCCCCTGTTAATGTTCAAGCCAACGCCTCAAATGAAGAACCGCCTCAAAAATACCTGAATGGCATTCATGCCATTAAAGAGTACATTTTGTCGGGCGATATTTTTCAAGTCAACTTATCGCGCCAGTGGCAGATGTCGTTAGAAAAAGAGGTCAGTGCCTTAACGGTGTACCGTGCATTACGAGCGCATAATCCTGCACCTTTTGCCGCCTTAGCTAACTTTAAAGATAAAAATGGTCAGCCGTGGCATATCATCAGCTCCTCTCCCGAGCGGCTGGTAAAGTATCAAGCGCCTTGGGTAGAAGCCCGACCCATTGCCGGCACACGCAAGCGCAGTGCCGATCTCAAAGCCGATCAAGCCTTAATGGACGAGTTAATTGCCCACCCCAAAGAGCGTGCCGAGCACATTATGCTCATTGACTTAGTGCGCAATGATTTAGGGCGAATTTGCCAGCACGGCACGGTAGAAGTAAACGAGTTGATGGTGGTAGAAACCTACGAACATGTTCACCATATTGTGTCGAATGTACGCGGTAAGTTGCAAGAGGGTTTATCGCCCATGGACATTCTTCATGCCGTTTTTCCGGGAGGAACCATTACCGGTTGCCCTAAAATTCGCTGTATGGAAATTATTGCCGAACTGGAGCAGATGCCGCGCGAAGCTTACACAGGTTCATTAGGCTACATTAACCGAGACGGCTCGTTGGACTTAAACATCTTAATTCGCACCATGATTCAGTTTGAACAAGATGGCGTGCCCACCGTGCAATTTAAAGCGGGCGGTGGCATTGTGGCCGACTCCATTGCCGAGCAGGAGCTAAAAGAGGCCGGACATAAAGCAAAAGGCCTCATTAACGCACTCTCATGACACAGACGAATCACTCAAAAACCCTCACCTATTTAAACGGTCAGCCAGTGAAACATCTGTCCGTGCAAGATCGTGCCGTGCAATATGGCGATGGCTTTTTTACCACGTTATTAGTGGTTAATGATAGGGTGCTCAACTGGTCGGCACATTGGCGACGTTTAAGACAGTCGGCCGAACGGTTGCAGTTTGCCGCACTGGATGAATCTTTACTGTTACAGCAGACGGCGCAAGCGGTTGCCGCATTTAATCCAGAGTGCAATGCCACTCACATTGTAAAACTACTGGTCTCTCGTGGAGAATCGGGTCGTGGCTATGCCATTCCAGAACGCGCCACGCCGTTAGTTTTAGTGCAAATCAGTCACGCGCCCACTCAAGTAACGGTTTCGCAATCGGCCACTAAAATGCCAGCATTAAATTTCCCCCCCCCTATGGCACTGCAAGTGCAGGTGTGCAATACACACACCAGCATTCAAATGCAATTGGCGGGTATTAAACACCTTAATCGGCTAGACAGCGTGTTGGCACAAACCGAAGTGCGTCAAAAACAACAGCAAGAAGGCATTATGCTCAATGCGCTTGAGCAAGTGGTGGGGGGCACTCAGTCCAATGTGTTTATGATTAAAGCGCAAACATTGATTACTCCAAAACTGCATTTAAGTGGCGTAGAAGGCACCACGCGCTATCAGCTAAGTCACTTGGCTCCGTTGTTGGGATTACGTTGGCAAGAGGCCGATCTCTCTTTAGAAGAACTGCTCTCAGCGGATGAACTTTTTTTAAGCAATGCGGTGCGAGGGATTATGCCGATTAAGCAACTTGAGCAACAATGTTTTTCGACAAAGCAGGGCATTGAAATTCATCACTCATGGAATCAGTGGCAGGCTGAAAATGCCTTATTTTTAAAAGGAGACCTTTGCACGAAAGGATGCACGGATAAAAAAGGCTAAAATATACCTGATTTTCGTTGAAAACCTTGCGAATAGCTGGCTATTCCCTACTGTTTCCGCCTCAATCAGTCAAATTTTATCACTTTTTTCTCTCGCGCCC
>JAKITH010000044.1 GCA_021648185.1 Thiomicrorhabdus sp.
TTCGTATTATACGGATAATCTGTCATTAGTAGATTTACATCCAAAGGGGATTATTCATCATGCCCCATTCTACTCAAAAAGCCTCTTTATTGGCGTAAATATGTCATTTATTACGTAGACTATGTAGATATGGCTATAAAAAAGGGTAGGCCTTGAATTCAAGGCCTACCCTTTTAAAAATATTACTGCACCTTGTAAGTTTAATGTTTGTAGTGATCTAATAAACCTGCAAGGGGGGGGATTTTAATTTACCCCCCCTATGCAAAATCAAAACAATAATTTAACGCTTGCTTACCCAACCCACTTGCGGGCGTTTCTAAACAAGCGCATCCATGGGGCGTCTTCTGAGTTCCAATCATCGGGATGCCATGAGTTTTGTACGGTTCTAAAGACGCGTTCGGGGTGTGGCATCATAATGGTTACACGGCCATCGGTGGTGGTGAGTCCGGTCATTCCGCCTTCTGTTCCGTTTGGATTAAAAGGGTAACGCTCGGTTGCTTGGCCGGTGGCATCAACATAACGCAAGCCTACTAGGCCTGCTACATCACTGGCTGAGCCTGCACCAAAGTCCATGCGCCCTTCTCCGTGTGCGACGGCGACGGGTATGCGCGTACCTTCCATTCCTTGTAGCATAATGGAGGGCGATGCTTGAATTTCGACTTGTGAAAAGCGGGCTTCAAATTGCTCCGATTCATTGCGAACAAACGCAGGCCAGCTTTGTGCCCCGGGAATAATCTCTTTTAAGTTGGATAGCATCTGACAACCGTTACAGACCCCTAATGTAAAAGTGTCTTCACGGTTAAAGAAGGTTTCAAATTCATTGCGCGCACGCTCATCAAAGAGAATGGAATTTGCCCAACCTCGACCAGCTCCGAGTACGTCACCGTAAGAGAAGCCTCCGCAAGCGACCAAGCCTTTATAGTCGGCAAAGGTCACTCGTCCAGACAGCACGTCGGTCATGTGTACGTCCACGGCTTCAAACCCTGCGCGATCAAATGCGGCGGCCATCTCTTGTTGACCGTTTACGCCTTGCTCGCGCAAGATGGCTACTTTTGGCTTAGGCTTTCCTGTAAATTCAGCGGTAATATCGTCGTTCATATCGAAGGTAACGACCGGTGCGATCTGTGTATTTTCATCCTGTTGTATGGCATCAAACTCTTGTTTTGCACATTCATCGTTATCACGCAATGCTTGCATTCTGTAAGAGGTTTCTGACCACCAAGATTGCAACTGTTTACGCGGCATGTCTAACAGCGTTTTGCCGTGTGACTCAATGACCACTTGATCCGTATCGGAAACGACTCCAATCCAATGCGACCAGTAGCTAAGTTGATATTCGGATAAAAGCTCTATAATGGCTTTTTTATCAGACGATTTAAATTGCATAACCACGCCAATTTCTTCGGAACACATGGCGGCAATCGGTTCACGCCCTAAAACAGACACATCCAGTTTTAAACCACAATGCCCTGCAAAGGCCATTTCTAATACGGTGACCAATAAACCACCATCGGAACGATCGTGGTAGGCCAATAACAGCTCTTTTTGCAATAATTTTTGTGTCAATTTAAAGAGGTTTAATAAGCCTTTATAGTGATCTAAATTGGCTGTTTCATCCCCAATTTGATTGTAAACCTGAGCCAAACAACTGCCACCAATACGGTTTTGACCACGACCCAAATCAATCACTAATAACTCGGTGTCACCTAAATCGGTTCGTAGTTGGGGTGTGGCGGTTTTGCGCACATCTTCTACGGGCGCAAAGGCGGTAATGTTAACCGACATAGGGGAGATAACCGCTTTCGCTTCGCCGTCGTCTTCCCATACGGTTTTCATCGACATTGAATCTTTGCCCACTGGCACGGCAATGCCTAAATCGGGACATAGTTCCAAACCAACGGCTTCTACCGCATCGTACAGTGCGGAATCTTCTCCCGGGTGCCCTGCCGCAGACATCCAGTTGGCCGAAAGCTTAATGTCGGTAATGCACTCAATTTTGGCACATGCGATATTGGTAATGGCCTCGGCAATCGCTAAACGTGCTGAGGCTTTTGGATTAATAAGGGCGACGGGTGGACGTTCACCAGAGGCCATGGCTTCACCGGTGTAGCCGTTATAATCGGAACAAGTAATGCCTGCATTGGCAACGGGTACTTGCCAAGGCCCTACCATTTGATCGCGTGTGACCATCCCTGTAATAGAGCGATCGCCAATGGTAATTAAAAAGTTTTTACTGGCAATGGTGGGAAGCTTTAATAAACGCTCCGTCACTTCGGTAAAGTCTAAAATCGCCGTTTCAAAGGCGGCTTGTGGCAAAGAGCGACTCTCAGCGGTGCGGTGCATTTTGGGTGGCTTGCCTAATAAAATATTTAAGGGCATGTCCACGGGATTATTATCAAATACCGTATCGTTTACGAGCAACTCTTGTGCTTCGGTGGCTTCACCCACTATGGCGTATAAACAACGTTCACGTTTACAAATGGCTTCAAATTGTTCAATTTGATCTGGAAAAATCGCGATCACATAACGCTCTTGTGACTCATTACACCAAATTTCCATCGGTGCCATACCGGGTTCATCATTGGGCACGGCACGTAAATCAAAAATAGCCCCTCGACCACTGTCGTTGACCAACTCAGGAAAGGCATTGGATAACCCACCCGCGCCCACATCATGAATGGAGGCGATTGGCGATGCTTTTCCTAAGTAAGTACAACGGTCAATCACCTCTTGCGCACGACGCTCCATCTCTGGATTTTCACGCTGTACCGAGGCAAAATCTAATTTTTCAGACCCCGCGCCACTGTCGACGGATGAGGCCGCACTGCCGCCTAAGCCAATTAACATAGCAGGCCCGCCCAGTACAACCAGTTTTGCTCCGACAGGAATTTCACCTTTTAAAACATGCTCGTCACGAATATTGCCTAAACCACCCGCTAACATAATGGGTTTGTGATAACCGCGCATCTCACTGCCGTCGTGTGTGACCAGTGCATTTTCGTAGGTTCTAAAATAGCCATTAATTGCAGGACGACCAAATTCATTGTTAAACCCTGCCGCGCCCAAAGGGCCTTCAAGCATAATATCCAATGCCGATACAATACGAGATGGCTTGCCGTAGTCACGCTCCCAAGGCTGTTTAAATCCAGGAATGTTTAAGTTGGATACGGTGAATCCTGTCAAGCCAGACTTTGGTTTAGAGCCACAACCCGTAGCACCTTCATCACGAATTTCTCCCCCCGCTCCAGTGGCCGCACCCGGCCACGGTGAAATTGCGGTAGGATGATTGTGTGTTTCGACTTTAATTTGAAAGTGAACGGGTTCTGGGTTGGTTTGGTACACATTGGTTTCTGGATTTGGAAAAAAACGAGTCGCTTGTGGCCCTTCTAATACTGCCGCATTATCACTGTAAGCGGACAACACGCCTTCTGGATTTTTTTGAAAGGTATTGCGAATCATGCCAAACAGAGAATAAGGCTTGTCTTGCCCATCAATCGTCCAGTCGGCATTAAATATTTTATGACGACAATGTTCGGAGTTGGCTTGTGCAAACATCATTAACTCGGCATCGACTGGATTACGCTTTAACCCTTTAAAAGCATCCATCAAATAATCAATTTCATCGGGACTGAGAGCCAACCCTAAGTCAATATTGGCTTGCACCAAGGCATCACGGCCATCTGACAGGATATCCACCACTTGATACGGCTTAGGCGATTGGTGTGAAAACAACCCTTCTAACTCGGCCACATCATAAGAGATTTGTTCCATCATTCGATCGTGCAACAACGCTTCCATTGCGGATCTGTCTGCATTTGAAACCCCCTCCAAAAAGTACACCACGCCGCGCTCAATACGCTGAACAGAGTCGATGCCACAGGTATGGGTAATGTCGGTTGCTTTGGAAGACCAAGGTGAGATGGTGCCTAAGCGTGGCGTCACAATGCAAGACTCTGAATTCAATTCAAACGACGACGCTTGTTCGGAACCATTTAATAAGGTATTAAGGTGCGTACTTTCTTCAACCGATAATTCACTCTTCAAATCAATAAAATACAGGTACTGCGAACGCAGTGCAGCAATATCACCGACTCGTTTCAGTTTTGTTAACAGTTGATTAAGGCGATAAGCGGAGTGGGCTGAGTTGCCCCAAATAATTTGCATGGTTGTTGTCCTTTAAAAACAAAACCCTCAATAGCATACCCAAACCACTTGAAAATGCAGTTTAGGTATAGAGGGTTATAAAACGGTCTAATTTAGAGAGAAGGCTTTCCGAAAATCACCTCAATGCGCTAACAATCCAAGATGTTCAAAAATATAACGTCTTTGAGATCCATTTAATGGGGTCGCATCATCCGCCGATTGAACGGTTAAAAGAGTTTTTTTAGTGTCTTCGTCAGATACGCTTAACTGTAGCTTAACAACACTTGGTAAATCTTGTTGCTCTGAGCTACGCCAAAACGCCAAACTGCTTAAAATGGATTTTTCTTGTTTGATGTTTTCTGGCACTTCGACCCAAAGAGAGTAGTGTGCTGAATCGGTCTGGTTTACCTTCCAGTCGGCTCGGTAAATCATCGCCTGTAAATAACTCCACCCTTTGTCTACACTGGCACGTAAAACAAGGTGACTAAACTCCTCACCTTCGACCAGTTCAACCATTTGCTCTGAAACCTGTAGTTGTTCTAAGGCTTTATCGCGACTGGAGCCAAAAAACACCATGGCTTGGTACAACGCTTGCGCTTCCATCTCTGGGCGATAAGGTTTGATTTTCCAACGTTCGGATCCTTCTACCGAGGCATTCACCTCTGGCGAATAGAGCATGTGGTGACTGAAATAAACCCGTGTTCGCGCCGCGTCAGCGTCTGTTTCAACGCGTACCACAAACTTATCAAAAACCCCTTCCGCCAATTCAGGACGCCAGCTATTCAATAGCTTGGTAATTAACCCGATATCATCTTGAGGCACTAACTCTGTACGTTTAAGGTATTCTGTTCTCAGTACACCAATGTCTTTACGCTCTTCTGCAATGGTAAACCCAAAGTTTTGCAAAAACTGTTTTACATTTTGCCAAACTTGCTCACTCTCAACCGACTCAATCTCCAACCAGCGTTCAGATAAGTTCGATTTTATCGCCAAACCCTCCGCATGGAAAGTTGGAATATAATCATGCTCGCCTTGCTCTGGTTTTTTGTCCAGCTCAAGCTGAGCCAACGTCTCGGCTAACTGGCTTTTGGCTTGACCCGGATTAAATAAGTTAGGAGGCATTTCCAGTGTTTGGACAATTTCTGTTTCACTGTCACGATAGTTGCTCTGATAGGTGTTTTCAGAGTTCTGAAACATTGAACAACCGCTTAACCCTAAGGTTGCAACGGAGGCCGAAATGAAAAATATTCTTTTAGATAGGTGCATAACCCTTTAGAGCCTTTATAATCAACGTGTTACGTTTACATTTTCTACTGTATGATTTATACGTTTACGCCTGCATCTTGTAATGCTTTTAATACAATAGGTTGGCACGCTTCAGAAAGTGGTGTTAATGGCATACGAATCATTCCGCCCATTAATCCCATTTTAGACAATGCCCACTTTACAGGAATGGGGTTCGATTCAATAAAAATATCACGATGAATCGCTTGCAATGGTTTATCCAGTTGATGCGCTTTTTCCGCATCCCCTGCCAAAGCGGCCGCATAAACCTCATGAACCTGTTGTGGCACAATATTGGCTGTTACAGAGATGCCGCCATGACCGCCTGCTAAAATAAAATCAACTGCGGTTGCGTCATCGCCCGTATATAAATCAAAGCCATCCTCCACGCCCGCTTTAATTTGTGCAACGCGCTCTACCTCACCGGTGGCTTCTTTCATGCCAATAATATTTTTGACTTTGGATAAACGAATCACGGTTTCAGGCAGCATATCTACGGCGGTACGACCGGGAACGTTGTAAAGTATTTGAGGGATATCAACGGTTTCTGCAATTTTTTGATGGTGCAAAAACAACCCTTCTTGTGTGGGTTTATTGTAATAAGGTGTAACCAAAAGACAGGCATCCACACCCGCTTCTTTTGCACAAGCGGTTAATTGTATCGCTTCGGAAGTAGAGTTAGCGCCTGTTCCAGCTATCACTGGAATGCGCTTGTTTACTTTTTGAACCACAAAATGAACCACCTCACAGTGCTCTGCTACATCAAGCGTGGCGGACTCTCCGGTTGTACCCATTGTTACAATCGCATCGGTTTTAGATTCGACATGAAATTCAATCAATTTTTCAAGTGACTCAAAATCTACGGAACCATCTTCTAACATTGGGGTGACTAATGCCACCATACTGCCTCTAAACACGGCGATTTTCTCCAAACAATTAACGCAACAATAAAAAGTGTAATACTAACCGTTCCCCCCTGACACTTCAACCAATTATCCAAAATCTACAGATAGAAAGGCACATAATGACAGTAGATCTATCGTTAACCTATTGCGAAGCAATTCAAAAGTTGTCATACTGAATTCAATAGATATCATTACTTAGGAAGCATACTAAATGAGTCAAAATCATTCTCCTATTACCCTCGGACAATCCTTACCAGATTTTTCAGTTGAAACCACTGCTGAGTCCCCTCTGACCTCTCAAGACTTACTCGGTCACTACACGGTTATTTATTTTTACCCTAAAGACAGCACACCGGGTTGCACCACGGAAGGTCGAGACTTTAATCAGCTATTGCCCGAATTTTCTTCGCTCAATACGATAATTTATGGCGCCTCCATGGATTCAATGAAGCGTCACCACAACTTTAAAACCAAACAGGGATTTGAGTTTGAACTGATTTCAGACCCTGAAGGGACGTTTTGCGGGCTATTTAATGTATATCAACTCAAAAAGAATTTTGGAATTGAGTACATGGGCATTGTTCGCAGTACATTTTTATTTGACCCCAAAGGCATCTTGATTCACGAATGGCGCAAAGTAAAGGTGAAAGGACACGCCCAAGAAGTACTGGAAACGATTCAAGCACACCAGCGAGACCAATCAGACTAACTTATACCCCCCCACTCTTCCAATGGAGAAAACGCAATGACAAATGAAGCCAAAAGACTCTTTATTTTAGATACGAATGTTCTCATGCATGATCCCATGGCGCTTTTTAACTTTAAAGAGCATGATATTTTTATCTCCATGACGGTACTCGAAGAGCTGGATGCGGGTAAAAAAGGTATGTCCGAAGTGGCTCGTAATGTACGAGAAACCAACCGCTTAATCGATCAAATTATCAGCAAAGCTAGCTTTGAAGAGATTAAACAAGGCTTGCCATTAGAGCGCATTCATCCGGGTCATGACACCAACAACATTCACCTAGGAAAACTATTTTTTGAAACCGAGCCGCTGATGGCGGAGCTTCCCCCCTCTCTGCCCAGCCATAAAGCCGATAACCATATTTTACAAACTGGCTTAGCACTCAAAGAAAAATACCATGATCGCAATGTCACTTTGGTGACCAAAGACATCAACATGCGCATTAAGTCGTCTGCGGTTGGCTTGCACTCAGAAGACTACTACAACGATCGAGTGCTTGAGGATGCCGATTTACTCTATCGAGGCTGGGAAACCCTTGACGAACATTTCTTTGAAAAACATGGCAAAGAGATGAAATCTTGGCAAGACGAGGGGCGTACATTTTATGAATTAGACGTAGATGAACACTGTCATTGGTACCCCAATCAATCGTTAATAAGCACGAATGATGCAGGATTTAATGCCATCGTTCGTCAAGTCCACAATGGCAAAGCCACCTTAGAATATATGCAGGATTTCACCCAAGACAGTCATTCCGTTTGGGGCATCAATGCACGAAATTCTGAACAAAACATTGCGCTCAATTTTTTAATGGACCCTGAGATTGATTTTGTATCGCTACTCGGGGTCGCTGGAACGGGAAAAACCCTACTGACCTTAGCCGCTGCGCTAGAGCAAACCTTAGATTTAAACATTTACAATGAAATCATTATGACTCGTGCCACCATCCCCGTTGGAGAGGACATTGGGTTTTTACCGGGCACGGAAGAGGAGAAAATGACACCTTGGATGGGGGCTTTAATGGATAATCTCGAAGTGCTTACCAGTAACTCTGGTGACAACACTGAGTGGGAGGCACAAAGCACTCAAGAACTTCTGAACAAACGCATTAAAATCAAATCAATGAACTTTATGCGAGGCCGAACCTTCTTAAATAAATTTATTATTATTGATGAAGCTCAAAACCTCACGCCTAAACAGATGAAAACACTTATCACACGCTCAGGATTGGGA
>JAKITH010000045.1 GCA_021648185.1 Thiomicrorhabdus sp.
ATGCCGCCGATGCGCTGGCGTGTGCATTGTGTCACGATCGCTATATGTCATTAGGTATTGACCCTGAGCTGCTCTCTAAAGGCACTAAATTTTAGGGGGTATTTGAATCATAATATTTGCTTTCAAAATGATGTTAAAATTTCTCCCCCCCCCTTTCTCTACCTGATAATGTAATCGGTTAAAAACAAGGAATACACGCTTTTATGATTGGTTTTTTACGCGGCAATTTAGTTCACAAACGTCCCCCATTGTTAGTTTTAGAAGTGCAGGGCGTTGGCTATGAAATTGAAGCGCCGATGTCGACGTTTTATCAGTTAGAATCCCTTCAGAATGATGTCACCATCTTGACACACATGCACGTTCGTGAAGATGCTATGCTGTTGTTTGGTTTTGCTTCTGAGCCAGAACGCGTGTTGTTTAAAACGTTGATTAAAGTCAATGGCGTGGGCGCTAAAATGGCGTTAGCGATTTTATCAGCGATGGCGGTCAATGAGTTTTGCTCGTATGTGGATACGGGGGATACGGCGGCGCTGACGCGTATTCCGGGCGTGGGAAAAAAGACGGCAGAACGGTTGCAAATCGAGATGCGTGATCGACTGAAAGAGGTGGTTAAATCGGGTCTATTGTCGTATGAAAATACCACCACTACATTTGATTCAAAGGGCGATTTAGCACCTCAAAAAGCGGTTTTTTCAAGCACTACTCAACAATCCGCATGTGAAGCCTTGGTGTCGTTAGGGTACAAAAACATACAGGCTGAAAAAATGATCTCTTCAGTGTATGATTCAGAGCTGTCATTGGAAGCGTTAATTAAGCGTGCGTTGCAAGGAGTGCGGTTGTAAATGATTGAAACAGATCGTATTGTAGGATCTCAAGAGGTGGCGGATGATATGTACGCTGCGCCTTCGGTGCGTCCCCAACAAATTAGAGAGTACATTGGGCAAACGGCGGTAAGGGAGCAGTTACAGCTTTCGATGGATGCGGCTAAAATGCGCAGTGAAGCGTTGGATCATGTACTGCTTTATGGCCCACCGGGCTTGGGTAAAACCACGCTATCCAATATCATCGCGCAAGAGATGGGGGTAACACTGCGTCAGACCTCGGGGCCGGTGATTGAAAAACCCGGTGATTTGGCGGCAATATTAACCCGTTTAGAGCCACATGATGTATTATTTATTGATGAAATTCATCGCTTAAGTCCGATTGTGGAAGAGGTGTTATACCCCGCAATGGAAGATTTTCAAATTGATATTATTATTGGCGATGGTCCAGCCGCGCAAAGCGTTAAAATTGACATTCCGCCGTTTACTTTAGTGGGTGCAACAACGCGTGCGGGGTTACTTACCTCACCACTACGAGACCGTTTTGGTTTGGTGCAACGCTTGGAGTTTTATAGCGATATAGAGTTAACGCAAATTATTACCCGTTCGGCGAGTATTTTAGGGGTGGATACGGATGTATTGGGTGCCACAGAGATTGCCAGGCGTTCACGAGGAACGCCCCGAATTGCAAACCGATTACTAAGACGCGTAAGAGACTATGCTCAAGTAAAAGGGGATGGTATTATCACTTCCGAGATGGCCGATCTCTCGCTTAATTTATTAGAAGTGGATCGATTGGGGCTGGATAAAATGGATCGACGTTTTTTGGAAATGTTGATTGAAAAATTTGAAGGGGGCCCCGTTGGTATAGATAATATGGCAACGGCCTTAGGCGAAGAACGCGGTACCATTGAAGATGTGATTGAACCTTTTTTAGTGCAACAAGGGTTTTTAATTCGAACACCAAGAGGTCGTATGGCCACAACAAATGCCTATAACCATTTAGGCCAAATAAAACCTGACGCATCTTCTGTAGTAGGTTAAAATGCGTATTTTTAAAAAGTAATTAGTATCCCATAGATTCGGGTTTAAGAATGAATGGGTTCGTTAGAATAAGGTAAAAGGAAGTCCATGGACAGTCGTGAGTTAATTGAATTAGTTTTAGAAGCCAGTGCGGTCGTACAAGCGATTATGGTTTTACTGATTTTTATGTCTTTAGTGGTTTGGGCGGTTGCGTTTAGCAAGTGGTACCAAATACGTGTGGCACGTAAAGCGGCTCAGGAGTTTATGGAAAACTACCAGAATAGCTCAAACTTAACTCAGTTTTACCGAGAGGATCAAGTTTCAAAAAATCATGGAAAAGGACTGTCTCATATCTTTTTGGAAGGCTTCAAGGAGTTTTTGCGTTTAAAAAACCAAGACGTTGTTGAGGTAAGTGACTTAATGAATGGCACACAACGTATGATGAAAGTGGCTTTTTCAAAAGAGGCCGATAAACTAGAAGAACGACTCTCTATTTTAGCAACGGTGGGTTCTTCCGCACCTTATATAGGACTGCTTGGAACGGTTTGGGGGGTGATGCATGCCTTTCAAGGATTAGGAGGAATGCACAATGCGACGTTGGCTGCGGTTGCCCCAGGTATATCTGAGGCACTGATTGTAACGGCGGTTGGTCTGTTTGCCGCGATTCCTGCGGTCATTACTTATAACAGTTTGACGAACAGTACAGATCGTTTGCTGAATGAGTATGAAAATTTTGCTGAAACATTTTTAAGCACCTTGCAGCGTGATGCAAGTTTGTCTAAAAAATAAAGTAAATCCCTAATTCACATTTCTACCTGCGGATTAGGGAAACAAAACGGTTTAATAGGAATAAATATGGCAACTGGGTTTCGTAATCAGAGACAAAAAAAACGTTTAATGGCCGAAATTAATGTTGTGCCGTATGTGGACGTTACGCTGGTTTTATTAATTATTTTTATGATATCCGCGCCGATTGTTCAACAGTCGGTCACAGTTGAACTGCCTCAAACGCCACAGGTGATCAAGCAAGAAAAACAAGCCGATGAAGATGAAACTAGGCCTTTTGTGATTACGGTCACCAAAGAGGGGATGTATAAAACCTCTGAACAGCCAGAGATTATTTTAAGCAATAAAGACATTGAGTCACTTGTGGCGGAAGTGATGGCGCGGACTCAGTTAAACCCGAATAAAATGATTTACATTCAAGGCGATCGTGAAGCGCCTTATGGCAAGGTGGTGAATATTTTTGTTTTATTAAAATCAAACGGAGTGGAGCAAGTGGCTTTATTAACGGAACCTGAAGAGGTTGCACGTTAATGATGGGCTTTATTTTCAGACACCCCATGGCGGTTTTGTTTTCGGTTTTATTGCATATTGTACTCATTGCTTTGCTTACGATTGAGTGGACGGAGCGGGATACGAGCATCCAGGTATCTGCTTCAAACTCAGAGAATTCTAAACCCAATACCGTGTCTGAGATTCGTCAGATAGAACCGTTAAGAACCTTTGCGGTAGACGCCAGTTTAGTACAACAACAACTTGAAAGAATTAAAGCGCAAGAGGATGCAAAAAAACTAGAGTCGCAACTGTTAACCGCCAAAACAGAGCAAGAGCGACAACGGTTAAAAGAGTTACAAAAACGTCAAAAAATTGAACAGGCTAAAGCGGAGAAAGCTCGAAAACTGGCCGTTCAACAGCGAGCCAAAACAGAGGCCGAGCGTAGAAAAACAGTGTTGGAACGTCAAAAAACCGAAGAGGCAAAGCGCTTAGCGAAGCTGGAAAGACAGAAAGCGGAAGCGGAAAGAATTAAGGCCAAAGAGGCCAAGCAAGCGGCGGCCTTGGCTGATAAAGAACGCTTAAACTCGGTGGAAAAAGCGAAGGAAGCAGAAAAAATTCGTTTAAAAGAAGAGCAGCGAAAAATAGCATTAGAGAAAGAGAATGCCGCCAAGTCGAAAGAGAATGAAGCGTTAAAAATAGCACAAGAAAAAGCCAGAGCCGCCGCCGCATTACAGCGTCAACTCGATGAAGAGGCGACCGAACAGCGTGCGGCACAAAAGCGTAAGCAAATGCTGTCATTAAGAGAGACCTATATTTCCGCCATCAGTGCGAAAGTAAGGGATAACTGGCGAACACCGGCTCGAATTTCGCCTAAGGCACAGTGTGACCTACGAATTACGCAAACGCCTAAAGGCAGTGTGACCAGCGTTAAAGTGTTGAACTGCAACGAGTTTGCGACAAAACAATTTAAAGAAGCGGCCGAAAAAGCAGTGTATCGTTCAGAACCCATTCCTGCACCGCCCGTGAAAGAGCTATTTGAACGTGTGATTACGTTTGAATTTAAACCCTAAGAGAAACACTAAAATTATGATGTTAAGTTTAAAATTGAGACCACTCGTTAACGTATTTAAGCCTCTGTTTTCTCAAGTAAAAATGAGCGTTGTGTTTTGCCTTATTTTATTTTCTCCCCCCCTATGGGCAGAGCTGACCATTGAAATCAGTGAAGGCTATGACAATGCCATTCCGATTGCCATCGTGCCGTTTGGTTTTGAAAAAGCCGTGTTGCCCGTTGCGACAAGTGAAGGGCAAGAGGGCGAACAACCCTCTAATCAACCGAGTGAAAAAAATACCCCCCCCTCTCTATCTCCGGACAGTGCTCCGCTTGATTTAGCCCAAGTTGTTGCGGCTAATTTACGTCGTAGCGGTCAATTTAAACCCTTGTTAAACACGTCCATGCCGAGCTACCCAACCTCAATTGAACAAATTGAGTTTAGACAGTGGCGACCTTTAGACATTGATAATATGTTGATTGGTAAGTTAGTGGATCAGGGCGATGGTTTTTATCAAGTCGATATGCGTTTTATGGATGTATTGCGTAAAAAACAAGTCTTAGGTAAACGCTGGAATCAAGTGCCAAAAGAGAATTTACGCCAAATCGCCCATCAAATTAGCGACTTAATTTATGAAGAGTTAACCGGAATTCGTGGTGCATTTAACACCCAAATTGCGTATGTAACGATGCGTAAAAAAGGCAAAAAAAGACACTATACGTTAGAAGTGGCCGATTCGGATGGCTTTAATGCACAAGCCATTTTAAAATCAACCCAACCCATTATGTCGCCCAGCTGGTCGCCCGACGGCAAAAAATTAGCGTATGTCTCATTTGAAAATGGACGCTCTGAGGTGTTCATTCAAAGTTTAGACGGTCAATATCGTCATAAAGTCGCCAGCTTTAAAGGCATTAATAGCTCCCCCGCGTGGTCGCCTGATGGTAAAAAGCTGGCGCTCACCCTATCTAAAGGCGGCAGTGCCGATATTTATATTATGGACGTCAAAAGCCGCAAGTTGCAGCGTTTGACTAAAAAATGGTCCATTGAAACCGAAGCGATTTGGGCGCCCAATGGACAGTCGCTGTTTTTTAACTCCGATCGACGTGGTCAACCTCAAGTGTTTCAAGTGTTTTTAGACACCTTAGAAATTCGTCGAGTGAGTTTTGAGGGGCGTTATAATGCCAATCCAGAGATTTCACCTAACGGTCGTTATTTAGCGATGGTACACGGGAAAGGTGGCTTTAATATTGGGCTATTGGATTTATATACCGATGAATTTAACGTGTTAACCGATACCTTTTTAGACGAGTCACCCAGCTTTGCGCCCAATGGCGAAATGATTTTGTATGCGATGAACCGTAATGGTAGAGGGCAGTTAGCGGTAGTGGCCATAGATGGCAATACCTCACAAATATTAAAAGTCAAAAATGGTGAAGTCAGAGAGCCCGCTTGGGGGCCCTTTTTAACCAATCAATAAATCTAATGAGACCTTTGCACGACAGGATGCACGAATAAAAAATGTTTAAACCTGCCTGATTTTTGTTGAAAACCTTGTGAATAGCTAGCTATTCCCTGCATTTTCCGCCTCAATCAGTCAAATTTACCCTATTTTTTCTCTCGCGCCCCTATCGTGCAAAGGTCTCTTAATAAATTAAGTAGGTAAGTGACCATGTTTCAAATTAAAAAAATATTTGCAGTGGCGGTTGTGGCTTCTTTAGGCGCGTGTAGTTCTCCGCCAGAGCATATGAGTAGCAGTTCAGATCCAGAGGCGATTGTGGATACCGCCCCCGGCGTACATGATGGCTCAGAAGGTGGGCTCGAAGACGGTTCTGGTGTTGAAGTCTTACCGTTGAATTCGGGTGCTCAGAGCGGTGGTTATGGTTCAGGTGAAAATATGGACAGTGACCCGATGAAAAATTTTCAAGAAGTTGATATGTTTGAACCGGTGATCTATTTTGAACTAGACCAATATGAATTAACCGATGAAAATACCAAAGTGATCAAACACTTTGCACAAGAGATGCTTAATAATGAACGTTTGACCGTTAAAATTAAAGGGCACACCGATGAACGCGGTACACCAGAGTACAATTTAGCACTGGGTGAACGACGTGCAAAAAGTGTGGCCGAGGCGATGATGTTATTTGGAGTGGCGGAGTCACGTATCGAAGTGATTAGCTATGGCGAAGAGATGCCCGTCGCGTTTGAGAGTAATGAAGCCGCATGGCAGAAAAATCGTCGAGCTGAACTGGAAATTCGTTAAGAATGACAACGTTAAGGATATCAAACATGATGGGTAACTCTTATCCACTTACACCAATCGTGGTTGGCGTGTTAACGGCAATGATGGTAGGCAGCTCCGCTTTAGCGGCATCTCCCACTGCACAGCCTTCTATTGACGAACGGTTGCAACGGATTGAGCGTATTATTGAAAATCCGGTCTTGTTGCAATTGAGTCGCCGTTTGGGAGAGCAACAACGTGAAATACAAGAGTTACAAGACCAAATTGATTTTTTAAAACGTGATTTGCGCGGGGTGACTCGCACGTCTGATAAACGTTATAAAGAGAGCGATGATCGTTTGAGCGCATTAGAATCTGCTACGAAGATACGGGAAGATCATAATGAAGTGCGCCTTGAGTTACCCGTAGCCCCTGTTATACCTAAAACAGGGGCTACGGGTAGGCTGAATGATGGCTCAGACTCTTCCATGGTGACGCAGAATAAAGATAAACAGCCCTTAACGCCCATTACAACCCTTCCTGCGACTCAAGAGGAGAAGGGCGCGTATCAGTTTGCTTTTAGTTTACTTAAAAATAGCCAATACGAAAACGCCATTAAAGCGTTTCAATCATTTTTAGACAGCTATCCTAAAAGTGATTTGGCGAGTAACTCCGCCTATTGGATGGGCGAGGCTTTTTATATTGAGCAAGATCATCAAGCTGCTTTAAACGCCTTTAATAGAGTGGTTAAAGGCTACCCATTTTCCTCTAAAGTACCCGATGCGATGTTACGAGCTGGTGATTGCTATGATAACTTAGCGCAAAAGAGTCAGGCAAAAGCGTTGTATGCCGAGTTGATTGCACTTTATCCTAAAACACGTGCGGCTGAAAAAGCCATTAAACGATTAGAAAAATTAAAATAATGTCTCAATTATCTCAAAATTCATTAAATCCCCCCCCCTCTAAAAAAGCCATCATTCTTCTGTCGGGCGGGTTAGATTCTGTCACCGCACTGGCCATTGCGAAATCTCAAGGGTATGAGTGCCATACCATTAGCTTTGATTACGGCCAACGAACCCGTTCAGAATTAACCGCAGCAGAGCATTTGTCCCACTCCATGGGCGCCGCTTCACATCGTGTGATGGACGTGAATATGAGTCAAATTGGAGGCTCTGCTTTAACGGATGTTCGAATAGACGTACCAACGGATGGCGTGGATAATGCCGATATTCCGATCACCTATGTGCCCGCAAGAAATACCGTGTTTTTATCGTTCTCTTTGGCGCTGGCAGAAGTGTTGGATGCCAATGATATTTTTATTGGCGTGAATGCGGTGGATTATTCAGGCTACCCAGATTGTCGTCCTGCCTACATTGAAGCTTATGAAAAAATGGCAAATTTAGCGACTCGTGTCGGTGTCGAAGGGCAAATGTTGCACATTCAAACGCCTTTAATTGATTTAACCAAAGCGCAAATTATTCAAACAGGCATTGCATTGGGGGTGGATTACAGTTTAACCGTCTCTTGCTATCAAGCCAATGATGCAGGCCGCGCCTGTGGGGTGTGTGATTCATGCCGTTTACGAAAGCAGGGGTTTGTAAATGCAGGCGTTGATGATCCGACTCGTTATCAACGTTAATTGAAATACCAGAATTGCGTATTGGTTTAGAATATGTAAGTGCGTGGTGAGTTATTCCATGCACGTTCCTTAGTAGAGTCGTTATTAACTTTTTATCGAAAAGACTTGCACACTGCTTTGAGGCTTGTATAATACGCCACATTCCAGTGAGGGTCGTTAGCTCAGTTGGTAGAGCAGTTGGCTTTTAACCAATTGGTCGAGCGTTCGAATCGCTCACGACCCACCATTTTACGTCATCAAGGTTTTAAAAAAATAGACT
>JAKITH010000046.1 GCA_021648185.1 Thiomicrorhabdus sp.
AAGTAACAGAGAGTTTATTAAGTGCTGATATTGAAGAAACCATTAAAAAACTAAATGCCCTTGCCGATTTAGGCATTAAAATTGCCATTGATGATTTTGGGACAGGTTACTCATCCCTAGCCTATTTAAAACGATTTCCCGTAAATAAACTTAAAATAGACAAAGCATTTATTGATGATATTACAGAGCGAGAGAGCAGTGATGCCGCCATTGTTCAAGCCACCATTCAAATGTCCAATGCACTCAACATCACCACCATCGCGGAAGGCGTTGAAGAACAGGAACAACTTGAATTATTGACTGCAATGGGATGCGATGAAATTCAGGGGTACTTCTTCTCAAAACCCCTTACACCAAAAAACTTACAAGCGTTTATTTTAAAACATCAATAAATGAATAAAAATGGATAAGAACAGTAGGTTAGCCACCTCAGGCAAAGAGCTTGTCATTTCAATACAAAACGTTAAACCTTTGAATGAGACCCCGTATAAATTCGTTGTTTTTGTCGTTTAGTGCGTAACCATCCGAGTAGTGCAACACCTCCAAGACTGAGCATCACTAAGCTGAGAAAACTAGGGGTATTCGATTGAACAGGCACTTGTGAAATTGCTGGCAACGCTAAGTGTACGGGGAAGGCAAAGGCGGGTAAGGGATTGAACGTTATCCTCTTCTCTTCCTTCGAAAAGTCGCTTAAAAAGGTATTAGGAAAGGTAACCCCTAAGTCATCCAACGACACATTTTCCGTGGACCAGTGAATGACGTTCTGTACCGACACTCCATCAAAACGGACTTCTAGCTTAGCTTGCTCATTATTCAATCTAAAAGGCAAGGAGTGATCATTTTTTCCTATTAATGGAAGTCTCCACTCCGTTGGCTGGCCAACACTTTTGATACCACTCAGTATTGTTTTTTGAGTACGTTGTCGGTCTAAATCTAAATACCCTTGAAGTAAGGTCGAATCAAATGGACTTCCTAGGGTTGTTACACTGGCTAGACTGCTAATCACTGCCAACTCTGCGCTTACCGCATGTTGAGGCAGGAATCCGATGCCCGCTAAAAGCGGTGTACATATAATCATACTTAATGTACGTTGACGAAGTACCTGATAAAGATTCAATCTACGAATGTGTTTTCCCCTACTAAAACAATCAATACATGATATAGAACAATAATACTTCCGTATTGTATGGATTACTTAGTATAGAGTCAATAAAACTCGTAAGGCAACACCTCTTTTTGCTCGGATGGCTCTAACCATGATTTCAACACGCTTCTCGCATAATTAGGTTGTATTGGACGCGCATTATTGCCCATAATCTCATTGAGCTGTTGAATCTGCTCAGCAGAAGCGTCAATGGGTTGTTTAAACACCATCCAAAGCACCCCTTCACTGCACGGAGGCGTGGTGAGTGAGCCGCTGTATTTATAAAACTCTGTATTGCCCGGTAAGAATCGAGCGGGGTTTAAACTGGCGCGGCGGTGTATCTCCTGCTTACCCACTTTTTTAGGCAAGTTTTTCAATAATACATTTAAGGCAGGATTTGACTCACCCTCTTGAAATATCACCCCCAATACGGCATAGTTTCCATCGCCATCTCGGTGTACCATATGCACTTCCATTGGGTAATTAAAGCCATCTTTTTGATGTTCACTTGGGGTATGAAAGTGAAACTGCAACAACTCGTAACGTGCCGTTCCCAGCTTAATATAGCTTCCTAATGGGTAGTTGACCTGTATGGTATGACCTTTATTTATCACCTTTAAAGGAACATCACGGTAGTAAATATCCAGCCCAGGCAACCCTGATGTACCCAGTGCGGATTTATCTTTTAAATTAATAGGCGACTGATTTTTACCCGCTTTACACGGCTTATTTTCAGGGGATAAATCTCCCCAATAGCGTGGCCCTTCTTTTCCAGAGTAACTCCAGTTCACATGTTTATGATTGGTATGAACAGCCCCCTCACCACGACCAATGACATTCCCTCCTTTATCTACTCTTACCTCTTGAGGTATATTCTTAGGCGTATCAGCAGCCATCAAATGAGGTTTCGGTTTTTCTCCCCCCCCCTGCATACCTTCAAGCTCTGCGCCTAAATCAATTAAAGGCGGTTCATTTGCATTTACATGCAGAGGTGTTACCACTCCCATCAAAAAAAATGAGCACATCAGTGGGGTTAACAGACCTTTTAAAGCGGGCTTTTTCATAACATATGTCCTACACAATATAAAAATAAGGGGGGGGGGAAAGAAATTTAAAGCATTAAAAGAATATAAAGCAATAACACGGCCAATTAAGCTGATTTACCCCTCTTTTCTCTCGTCCAATATCGCTTGAAATACCTCAAGTTCAGACTTTTGAATGGCAAACACCCCTTCGCCCCCTTGTTCAAACTCAAACCAAAACAGTGGCAGCTCAGGATACGTGGTTTCCATGTAATATTGAGACACGCCCACCTCCACAATCAAAACACCGTCGTCTTTTAAATAGTGCGCCGCTTCCGCTAAAATTTTACGCACTAAATCCAATCCGTCTTTACCTGCTTCTAAACCCAGTCTAGGCTCCTGTTGAAACTCTGCCGGTAACGCATCCATCTCAATCACATCCACATACGGGGGATTAGAGACAATTAAGTCATATCGCTTACCTTCCAAGGCCGAAAACAGATCTGATTCAATGGCAAACACCCCCTCTTGCAAGCCATACAACTCAATATTTTGTTGTGCCACCGCTAAGGCAGCCGTTGAAATATCGACCAAATCTACCGTTGCATTTGGAAACGCCTGCAAAGAGGCAATTCCAATGCAACCGCTTCCGGTGCATAAATCCAACACGTCGATCACTTGATCAGGGTTCACCCACGGTTCATAACGCTGAGCAATCAACTCTGCAATGGGAGAGCGTGGCACTAAAGTGGACTCATTGACTTTAAAACGCATCCCTGCAAACCAAGCCTCTCCCGTTAAGTAGGCCGCAGGTTTTCGGCTCTCTATCCGACGTTTAAATAACTCGGTGACCTGCTGTTTTTCGACCATTGTTAGCCGAGATAACCAGTAATTTTCAGGCACTTCCCATGGCAAATTTAACACATAAAATGTCAGGACTTTCGACTCATCAAAGGCGTTGTCCGTACCATGTCCAAAAAACAGATCGGCTTGGCGAAATAATGTTCCGCCCCAGCGTACAAAATCGATGACGCTTTCCAGCCCTTCATATTGATAATTTAGATTTGTCATAGCAGCCCCTTTTTATGATTTCTTAATGGCATGTTTTGGTCGAAACCCTTTTACAAAAGCATCGTCTGTTTCAAGGTATGCGCCCTCAATCAAATCAATACAATAAGGTACGGCTGGAAAAACAGCCTCCAAACACTCCCCAATGGCCGAGGGTTTACCCGGTAGATTAATGATTAAACAGGAACCACGTGTCCCTGCTATTTGGCGCGATAAAATCGCAGTGGGTACATATTGCAGTGAGACCGTGCGCATTTGTTCAGCAAAACCGTCTAAAATCTTATCACACACATTGGCAGTGGCCTCTGGTGTTACATCGCGTTTAGCAGGGCCGGTGCCCCCCGTGGTTACAATTAAGCTACATCCCTCTACATCCGCCAATTCAATTAACGTTTGTTCAATCAGTGACTGTTCATCGGCAATCACTCTTGCCACCGCGGTCCAATCACTTTTTAATGCCTTTGCCATCCACGCTTGCATCGCGGGGCCGCCTAAATCTTCATACTCTCCACTACTAGCACGATCCGATACGGTTACAAATCCAATGTTAGTTTTACACTTTTCCATCACAGCCTCTTGAATCTCGTTATCATTGTCCGCATATAATACCGTATTCTCTTTAAATATAAGCATTTAACCTGAAACCACTATGACCGATTCAAGCAAAAAAATCACCGACCCTCTTTTAAGCGAATTAAGCGACAACGCCACCATAACGGATTCTTCCGTTGAAGCAGAAATTTCACCCCCCCCCTCTGAGCCAAGTACCGTACCAAAGATAAACCTCGCGGAATCTGACGATGACTTAGACACCATTAAAATTGAAGTAGAAGAAGAGGCGCTTAAAATGGAAATAAGTGAGACAATTTTGGCGCTCTTAGACAATCAAGAAATACAAACGGTCAATGCAAAATCAGACTCTCTATTTGACCAATTTAGCACGCCCGATAGCGAAACAGACGCTGAATATCCTGATGAAATTTTTTTGCTTCCCATCAAAGAGCGTCCTTTTTTTCCTGCGCAACAACTGCCTGTTTTGCTCAATAAAAAAAGTTGGAGCAAAACCTTTGATGCTATTCAATCGGGAAAATGCAAATACATCGGTTTAATTTTTGTCGATAAAGAGGAGCATGATAAAGCCAAACCCAAAGACTTTAGCGCCATGGGCACCTTAATTAAAATTCACGACCCAAAAGTACAAGACGACTACATTCAATTAATTGCCGAAGGCATTCAACGCTTTGAAGTAAAAGAGTGGTTGCAAAAGTCCGCTCCGTATAAAGCCAAAGTAACCTACCCAGAAACGGTGCATCACGGCAGTGAGAAAGAGCTTAAAGCTTACAGTCTTGCGCTAATGAACGCCTTTAAAGAACTACTGCCTTTAAACCCGCTGTACAGTGAAGAACTTAAATACTTTTTAAATAGAAATAACTCCAGCGATCCCTCTGAGCTGGCCGATTTTGCCGCGGGTCTTACCACGGCCAATAACGTAGCACTTCAAGAGACGTTAGAAACCTTAGAGCTGACTGAACGCATGGAAAAAGTGTTGGTTCTGTTTAAACAAGAGATTGAAATTACCAAAATGCAGTCCAAAATTCGTGGGCGTGTCGAAGAGAACATTTCAGACCACCAACGCGATTTTTTATTACGCCAGCAACTGCATGAAATTCAGTCCGAACTGGGCATCGATAAAGACGATCAAACACTGGATATTGACCGCTTTGAAAAACGCATTAAAAAATTAGCGCTCACCAAAAAAATTGTTAAAAAAGCCAATGAAGAGCTTCAGAAGCTCAAAACACTCGACCCTCAATCACCCGAATACAGTGTGTCACGTAGCTGGTTAGATTGGCTAACACAACTGCCTTGGGGAAAATACAGCAAAGATAAGTTGGACTTAAAACGTGCCAAAAAGGTGCTCGATAAAGGTCATGAAGGCCTTGAGGACGTTAAAGATCGTATTCTAGAATTTTTAGCCGTCGGCGCCTTAAAAGGAGAAATAGCGGGTTCTATTATCTGCCTTGTAGGGCCTCCTGGTGTCGGAAAAACCTCTATTGGACGCTCCATTGCCAAATCACTTGGGCGAAAATTTTACCGTTTTTCCGTGGGGGGTATGCGAGACGAAGCTGAAATAAAAGGCCATCGACGTACCTACATTGGTGCCATGCCAGGAAAGTTCATTCAAGCACTCAAAGAGTGCCAAACCGCTAATCCCGTTATTATGTTAGATGAAGTGGACAAAATAGGCTCCTCTTTTCAAGGCGACCCCGCTTCCGCTCTGCTGGAAGTATTGGACCCTGAGCAAAATCATGACTTCTTAGACCACTACATGGATGTTCGCTTTGATCTGTCCAAAGCCCTTTTCATTTGTACTGCCAACAGCTTAGACTCCATTCCAAGTGCACTGCTTGACCGCATGGAAGTCATTCGACTGTCTGGCTACATTACCGAAGAAAAAATGCTCATCGCTAAAAAACATCTTTGGCCAACCCTGTTAAAAGAGGCTGGACTCAGCCCCAAACAACTGAGTATTACGCCCGCCGCCACACGTCAAGTCATTGAAGGCTATGCACGAGAAGCAGGGGTGCGAAATCTCAAAAAACAACTCGCGAAACTGATTCGAAAGCAAGCGGTTAACTTTGTAACAACCAAGGTAAAAAGCGCGCGTATTCGCACTAAAGACCTAGAAAAAAAGCTAGGACAGCCCGTTTTTACCCCAGAAAAAATTCATCAACAAATCGGAACGGTAACCGGATTAGCATGGACTTCCATGGGCGGCGTGACCCTTACCATCGAAGCCAGCCGAGTACATACCTTAAATGCTGGACTGAAACTGTCAGGGCAATTAGGCGATGTAATGCAAGAGTCTGCGGGCATTGCACACAGCTTTATCAGAGCGCACTTAAAACACTATCAAGCCGACTCACACTTTTTTGATAAAGCCTTCATTCACATTCATGTACCCGATGGCGCTACCCAAAAAGACGGCCCCAGTGCAGGCGTAACCATTGCCACCGCCCTACTTTCCTTGGCTCGTAATGAACCCCTTAAAACGTCACTGGCGATGACCGGGGAGCTAAGCTTAACGGGGCAAGTATTGCCCGTAGGCGGCATACGTGAAAAGCTCATCGCTGCCAAGCGCATTGGAATTACCACCTTAATTTTGCCCGATGCAAACCGAAAAGACTATCAAGAACTGCCGAAGTACCTCAAAAAAGGCATGACCATTCACTTTGCAGAGCATTTTGATGATGTGGTTTCTTTGACGTTTAAAAAACCAATGAAATAAGAAGAGACCTTTGCTTCTTAAAACCACAAAAGGCTCTATTTTAGAGCCTTTTGTGGTTTTAACAGTTTTACTTTTAGGTAAAGGTTTTATCTCAAATAGTCAAAAAGAGACATTCCCTGTACTCGCGTAAAAACTTGTTGTGCCACATCTAATGCATTTTGGCTTTTGGTTAAGTCCGTGGATCCTTTGACTAAATCCATGTCTTCTAAATTCATTCGCCGCTCTTCTAAAGCGATTTTAAAGGATTCTCCTGCATCGTATTGTGCTTCAATACGGTTTTGTCTTCCCCCTATTTCTGCTCGCACTTCAGATAGCTGATTAATCCCTGTTTCTAAATCATCAATCACGCCATCTGGCGGAGGAAGCCCTGCTTCCAGCGCTTTTTGAAACTCAACAAGTACATTCAATATATTGGAGTCAGGCGTTCCAACGAAGGCCGTTGTCGTCGTAATACCAAACACCTTCTCGCCATTATCGGTAATACGAATTCGACTGGAATCCCCTTGATCGTCTGCGGTCATACGGTTATCTGAATCAAAGCCTATTTGCACAAATCGAGAGCCATAATTGGCTAACTCATCATACACAGGGGTCACCCCATCCGACTCAACCTGACCGATCGCATTGGTACTGCCAATATAGCTATAGTAACCAGGATTGTTCACATCCTCTACATAAGCTTGTTCTGAAAATACACTGCTCCCCCCAAAAATTAACTCCCCTTCAGAATTACGATAGTTCATCATATTTTTAGTTTGCTGAATAATTTGCTCCAACTCGGCTGCGGCCGCTTGTCGATCGGTTGCAGAATAAGTATCGTTAGACATTTGAATGGACAACTCACGTGCTCGCTGCAACTGAATGACCGAATCATTAATTGCCGTCTCTTCCAACACCAATTGTGACTTGGCATACTCACCATTTTTAGCGTACTGGTCAATGGTGTTCATGGTACGGTTCAATGAATGAATTTGCGCTGTTGCAACAGGATCATCGCTCGCGGCATTAACGCGCTTTCCTGTGCTGAGCTGTACTTGAGTTTCTAATACATCGGCTTGATGTTTCTGAATCGAATTAATGCCTTGGCTGTGAAACTGATTCGTTGAAATTCTCATCTCTTATCTCCTTACCGCATCTAATATCGTTTGAAATAACGCCTGAGAAGTCGCTATAATTTGTGCCGCGGCCTCGTATGCTTGTTGATATTTAACTAAATTTGCCGCTTCTTCATCAAGACTCACGCCTGAGATCGAATCTCGCTGATCCGTGACTTGCTGAAGCACATTTGTTTGAGCGGTTAACTGAACTTCAGAGCTACGCACATACATTCCCACATTGGTTGCCATCTTAGAGTAACCGCCCAATAGCGTCTCTGAGCCCACATCACTGCTGTCCGCTAACAACAACTTGGTAGACTGTAGTCCTGCTAAATTGGAAATATTTACATTATCTCCTACGCCAGCGGCAGCAGGAACTTCATCTAAAAGTGAGCCATCATTATTGGCATCAATGGGACTTTGCCCTCGTGTGGCCACTTTTTCGGTTTGCGTTAAGGCTTGAGAAAAATCGTCTAAAATGGCTTGATGCGGTTTAACCAAAAAAGAGTCTCCGTCATCTGGAGCCGCAACCACACCACTTAAGTCAAATGAAATCCCTTCAATACTGGCCGTTGCGCCTCGCGCCAAGCTGACAGGATTACCTGTACTGTCTAATAGTGGATTATTTGTTTGTGC
>JAKITH010000047.1 GCA_021648185.1 Thiomicrorhabdus sp.
TTTGTATTGGCCTTGTTCATAGACTCGCCCTTCGCCATAAGCTCCTCCAACAATGAACCCCACTTTTCCGATGGTTGGAAAAACCGCAAAGCCATAAGCGTGATCAAAAAACTGACCTGATTTGGCATTACGGAAAGCGGCAATGGTCAACTTGTATTCGGCATCATTGACGTTTTGATCCATTTGCGTGTCAGGCTGGATTAAGTCATCCTCTTCGGCAAAAAGGGGGGGGGATAGAACGGTTAAAGCGGCTAGAAATAGAGCCGCAATAGATGTTTTCTTTAGCATGTGTTTTCCTTTTTAGGGCGTGATCAAGATCTATTGTAGGTGAATGTACGAATAAAAAGAGTTAAAATATTCCTTTCGCATCGTGTTTTTTACCTATAGATTGTAAACAAGACCTTTTCGTTTATTTAAAAATTGAAATCATTTTAATCGAAATCAAGAAAAATGGGAGTATTTAAATCTTAAAAAAGGGAAAAGATGGTTTGTACGGCTAATACGGTGCTGTGATTATTTAAATAGTTAAGGCAAACAAAATAATGACGAATGAACAACGCGTTAGATTGGAAAGGGCTGAGTTGCTATATCGACAGTCTCCTGGCTTGCTTGTGGGGTTGTTTTTTGCGGGAACGGCAATATTTTTATTTGTTCTTTTGGAAACCACCGAACTCTCTTTGAATGTGCTGTATGGGTGGTATGTTGCGTTAATTAGTTTAATTGTGGTTAGGGTTTTTCTCTATAGGGCTTTTCAACGAGAGAAAGAGAAAGCGCGTTATGTGACAAAGTGGATCGCCCTGTTTTCGTTTATGGTGATGTTGTCGGGCATCATTATGGGAATGTCCACCGTCTTATTTTTAGATTTTACAGATCCTGTCTCCATCGTGTTTTTATCGATTATTATTTTTGGTGCCTTTTCGGGAAGCATGGGGGCTTTATCCAATTTTAGGTTGATTTATTATCTCTATGGTTTATTAACCGTTGTTCCGTTGGCGGTGATGTTTTATTTTGAAGGCAATGAATTTGCTTATATGTCTTTTTTGTTGGGCATTTTTTTGGTGGCACACTTTTTTTTCGCTCATAATATTTATAAAAATATTGAAAATGCCATTCGTCAACGGTTTCTGAACGAAGAGTTAATTAAAAAATTAGAGAAGCAAACGTTGATTGCAGAAAGAGCAAGCATTGATAAATCGCGGTTTCTTGCGGCAACCAGTCACGATCTGCGCCAACCACTGCATTCGTTGAGTCTGTTTTTAACCGTTTTAAATGCAAAATTAACCACGGATGAACAAAAACAAATTTTAAAGAAATCGCAACGGTCTCAAGAGGTGTTAAGCAGTCAGCTAAACTCGATTATTGAAATGACTCAGGTGGATGCGGGAGAGACCGTTTTAAACCCAACAGGCTTTTGGTTGGCCCCTTTTTTAGAGGAGATTGTTGAAGAGTTTAAATTACTCGCGCTTCAAAAAAATATTCAGCTCAAAGTGAGACTCATAGATTGTTATGTTTATTATGATGCGGTTTTATTGGCCAGAGTGGTTCGTAACTTAATCTCAAATGTGCTTCAGCACTGTCCTAATGCCACGTTATTGGTTGCGTTAAGAAAACGAGCAGGTAGGGTGGATCTCTGCTTTATTGACAATGGCCCTGGCATTCCTGAAAAGGATCAAAAGCACATTTATTCAGAATTTTTTCAGCTAAACAATCCTGAAAGAGATCGAAATAAAGGCATGGGGCTAGGGCTAGCGATTGTTAAACGATTGGTTGAATTGCTCAATGTATCGATTGAATTAAAAAGCCAACTCGGTAAAGGAACCTGCTTTAGGCTTGGATTAACGTGGCAGGATAGGCAAGCAGAATCGATGGCTTTATTAGAGCCATTAGAGGGTGAGGAGCAAAAGGTGGTCAGCGTTGCTTCAAATGAGGCAAGTTTGTTTATTGTTGTCGTGGACGATGATGCGGATGTTCTGGAGGCAATGCAGTCTGTTTTAAAAATGTGGCATCACGAGGTGCTATTGGCGCCGAGTTTACCCGTTTTGATGGCGCAGTTAAATCAAGATTCTTATCCTATTCCAGATTTGTTGATGGTGGATTACCGGCTGGCTGAGAATAAAACGGGGGTGGAAGTGGTGAATCAGGTGCGAAGCTTTTTTAATCAAAAAATTCCTGCTGTGATTATTTCTGGTGACACCACCATTGGTTTGGAAACACTGGTGGACATTGAAGATACAGATGTTTTCTATAAACCTCTTTCAGAACAGACTCTCAGTATTATTTTAAGGGGAGTGAGTAAGTTTTAATAAAAATACTAACTTTCGTTAGTGTTTAGGCTTGAGTTAGAAAAGTAAACTATGGCGCGTTAATCTTGGATGGAAATAATGAAACTATTAATTTGTGATGATCATGAGTTGTATCGAGAAGGTTTAAAGCTGTTAATTAAGAACTGTTTTGCAAGTCAAAAAGTTCAAATTGATGAGGCGGTTAATATTGAGCAAGTTTATCATGCGATTGATGAAACGGAATACCAGTTTATATTATTAGATTTATCCATGCCAGGTTCAAAGGGGGTTTTAGAAGTGTCTCAAGTGATTGAGCGTACTACGGCCTCAGTTATTGTTGTCTCAGCAGACAGCCGTCCTCAAACGATTAATTTAGCATGTGAACAAGGGGCGGAAGGGTATATTTTAAAAACAGATTCCTCTTCTGATTTGCTTAGCTCACTGGAGAAAATTATACAGGGTGAACGATGTTTTCCTAAAAATATGTTGTCGCCTGAATGTTTAATAAAACATCGTTTTTCAAAGCGGCAACTTTCTGTTTTACATGGTCTTATTAAGGGGGGCAGCAATAAAGAAATTGCAACGTCACTTTTTTTAAGTGAAGGCACGGTAAAACAGTATGTGAGCTCCATTTTAGTGCTGCTCGAAGTGGATAATCGAACGCAGGCAGCGATTAAGGGTGCTGAATTGATTCATGACAGAAGTTTATGATGATGCCTTTACAAACACCGAAGGATATACGATGACGTTTTTGACGGATATTAGATTAAAAATCATTACGCTGATCGGAATCGGATTGGCATTTTGTCTCATGGCAAGCTCCGTATTAGCGGCAAAACAAGCTGCGTTTGCCATGCCCGATGAGTACAGTGCCAGCGTGACAAAGCAGGTGCTTTTAGCGGGAGGGAATGCGGTGGATGCCGCCGTTGCAGCTGGATTTGTGTTGGCGGTGACCTATCCCGAGGCGGGGAATATTGGTGGGGGTGGGTTTATGACACTGTTTCACGCTAAGACGCAAGGGGCAAATAAACAAGCGTTTTTTTTAGATTATCGTGAAAAAGCCCCTAAAGCCGCGTTTAAAACACTGTATTTAGATGAGGAAGACCAAGTGATTCCTTATCGTTCACTGGTAGGGTATCAAGCTTCTGGCGTACCGGGAACGGTTAAGGGGTTGTGGTTGGCGCATCAACGTTTTGGCACCTTGCCTTGGGAGGCGCTCTTATCGCCAGCCATCGACTATGCTCGTAACGGGTTTGTGGTGTCAAAACCGTTAGCAAAAACGGCCGTTTGGTATCAAAAATGGATTGCCAATAAATCGAAAGACCCGTTAAATTTTTCACACTATTTTTCAGGGTTAAAAGAGGGGAGCGTGTTTAAGCAGCCTGAACTGGCGAATACCTTACTGCGTATTGCAAAAGAGGGGGGGGAAGAATTTTATCGAGGTGAAACGGCACGTTTATTGGTGAAAGAGATGCAACGCCATGGTGGTTTAATTACCTTGAATGATTTGCACGAGTATCAAGCCGTGTGGCGTACGCCTGTGGTCGGTAAATGGAAGGGTCGTCAGATTGTGTCAGCACCGCCACCCAGTTCAGGTGGTGTGGCGATTATTCAGTTGTTAAAAATGAAAGCATTGCTGCAACCCAAATTAGATTACGCGCTGGAAGAAGGCAAGAAGCAAGGGGTATCGGAACAAGTCATTAAAACACATTTTTATGCAGAGCTTGAAAAACGGGTCTATGCCGATCGAGCGTTTTATTTAGGCGATCCAGATTTTATTGAGGTACCTGTTGAAGCGTTAATTTCAGATGATTATTTAGCTAAGCGCGTGCAAACGGTTTTGATGGATGATATTTCTGAAACCGAAAGTATTCGGTACGGTAAATTTGAAACCCCAGAGACCACCCATTTTTCGATTATGGATGCACAGGGAAATGCGGTGTCCAATACCTATACCTTAAATATGCCGTTTGGCAGTGGCGTGGTGGTGAGTGGCGCAGGATTTTTAATGAATAACGAGATGGATGATTTTAGCACCAAGCCAGGGGTGGCGAATATCTTTGGTGTGGTGGGTGGCAAAGCCAATGAAATTGCACCTGAAAAACGCATGTTGTCTTCCATGTCGCCAACCATTGTTTTAAAAGACGGAGAGGTTGAAATTGTGGTGGGTACACCAGGCGGTTCAACCATTATTACTTCGGTGTTTCAAACCATTGTGAATGTGATTGAAGAGGGAATGACAGCGCAACAAGCGGTAAATGCCACTCGGGTACATCATCAGCTATTGCCGAAAGATCAGATTTCTTATAATCCAGAATTGCCTGAAAAAACCAAAGAGGCGTTGAAATTGATGGGATATCAGTTGAAAAAGAATAACTATATGGGAGATGTGCAGTTGATTGTTCAGCAGGGTGGAAAAATCGCCGCAACCTCAGACGTTAGAGGTCGAGGTGTGTCGGGCGTTGTAGCGAATAGTGATTTAGGCCAAGCGACTAAATTAGAATTAAAGCAACAATTACAATAACAGCAACTAAGGCAAGGCCTAAAAACAGTTGATTATTATTGGCTTTTTTGGGCTTATGACTTGGTAGAACGTCTACCCCATCAATGCGAGCATTGATGGCTCTATTTTTACCATCATTTTGTATCTTTACCTGATAGTGGATGGTATCCCCAACCAGTGGGCGGCGGCTCATTCCTTTTAGATCTGAAATATGAATAAATATATCTCGTTGACCCTCTTCTGTACCGATAAAGCCAAACCCTTTAGCTTCATTCCAGCGTTTTAGTTTACCTGTTAATACAGTGTTTTCTTTCGAAGCCATGTTATAAATACCTTAACGATTAAATTAATACAAAACTCTATTTTACCCAATAGAAGCGTTAAAGGTAAGGTTTATGCTCATTAATTTAATGGTTTTGCCTTTTTCCTGGTTTGTGTTTTTTCATCTATGGGTCAGTTTTTTTAGGGGGGCGTCATTTTATGATCTTTGGGCGGTCATAAATATTTTTATGGCTAATGCGTTGTTTTTATAATCTGTTTTTTTGTTATGCTGAATCACTGAGAATAATACTTAACGAATGGCTCTTTATTTATGCAAAGGTTTCGTTACATATTATTTACATTTTTTCAGCAGAGTTTAAGGGATGTTAAGTTATGCGCGATAATGGCAAGGTCACTCAAACAGAGTATATACTGGAACCCAGTATTACCATTGTGTCAAAAACGGATTTACAAGGAAATATTCTTGAAGCCAATGAGGCATTTATTGAAGCCAGTGGCTATGAGTGGAGTGAGTTGGTGGGTCAGCCGCATAATATATTGAGGCATCCCGATGTACCTGAAGCGGTGTTTAAAGATTTTTGGCAAACCTTAAAATCGGGTAAACCGTGGTCTCAGGTGGTCAAAAACCGTCGTAAAAATGGCGAACACTACTGGGTGGTGGCCAATGCGACGCCTATCTTTGAGTCAGGTGTGGTTACGGGGTATATGTCGGTAAGAACGCCCGCAGGTGTGGCGCAAATTTCCGCGGCTGAGCAGGCTTACCGTGACATTGAAGCGGGAAGGGTTAAATTAGTTAACGGTGAAGTCTCTAGCATTAAAGACAAGTTCAACCCTATCTTGCAAATAGATAACGCTAAAATGATCATTGCACTCTCTGTTTTATTACTGATGGAGGTGCTGTTGCCTATCTTATTCCCTAGTTTATTTGATGTTTTTCCCATTATGGTACTCTATACCTTTGAAGTCATTTGTGTCTTGCTTATTATTACGCTTGCAGTGATAGGGCATAAACAACAGACGTTGGTTAATCGTTACATTACCGAAATTTCATCGGGGAATTTTTCAAATAAAATTGATTTATCAGACTTACTCATTTCATTATCCGCAATAACCTTAAAATGCGATGCGACATTGACTTTTGACAAAAAAGCATCAAAGTTTAAAAGTTTTAAATTATTGTAAGATTGAGTTTTACTACATAAGCCCCCCAAGACAAACAAAAAAATGTTAGCTAATTTCTAATTTTACTCTTTTGCCACGCTCCTGAGTGCGTGAAATAACTAAGATCTTGAAAATCACCAGAAATATGAGTCGCCGTGGTAACTGTTGGGAGGGTCTGCCCCTTGGGTACAATGCTGTGATGGGAAGGTTTTTCAGGAATTTAAAGACAGAACGATTAAATCATTTGAGGTTTGTTAATCACGAAGCAGTAATTGCAGAAGCTGAAAGTTATATCTATTTCTACAACTACAAAAGATTAAATTCTGCCATTGATTATAAGACACCAAATCAGAAGTTTAATGATTCACAAAATTGCGGCTAAAAATATCTCCTAAAAAACTTGACCATTACAAACAATGGATTTCAAAAAAGAAAAACTGAGGGGTCTACCCTACTGACCAATCAATTATTCTTAGTTCTTCAATAAAAGAAGAACTGGAGAGGTTAAAAAACAAATGAGCCTATATTTTAATCAGAATATTAAATATCTGGATTGAGCCGCATAACCATGCAAAGAAAGGATAAATACCAAAAATTGTGTTCCTGTACTGTAATGGCTTTTTTGTTAAAATAGAATCTTCGCAAAGCAGTAATGGTCGTCGATGAAAAGTGACTTCTATCATTCCAATCCAACTTATCAAAATCAAACACCCGAACATAAGCTTCGTTGACCAATTCAGTTGCCTGAAAGATGATGGTTTGGTTTTCTTTTTTTTAAAATATTGCCAGCAAAGCCACTAATTCTCTAAAACTCAATTAAAAACAGATTATTTGGAAAATTAACCTGTTACTAACGATTATATAGGAGACTGTCATTTTTTTAATTAAACCCTTACCATGAGATCCTTAACCATGAAAATATTATTATCAGTTATATTTCTACTAGCAACAAACCCATCTGTCAGTAAGGAAAGCGTTTGGAATAATTTAAGATCAGTGCTTACCACCATTATAGATTATTTTGATTTGACCATGAATCTACTAGACTCCTCAGGCGGCGCCCAATCAGGGCATCTTTTTGGTATTACATTAGCTAATGGGGACTTTAACAATGACGGTTGGCACGATTTGGTCATCGGTGTTCCTGGTTATGGCGCATTAGCTAATGGCGTAATAAATTCAGGGGCAGCCGTAGTTTTATATGGAACTGATAACGGTTTGACTGCTACAGGTTATCAAATATTGACCCAAGAGCTTGAAATTGGCGGGAGTGATTTGGAGCCTGGCGACAGGTTTGGTTTAAGTTTGGTTTCGGGCAATTTCAATGGGGATAACTTTGATGACCTGGCCGTTGGCGTTCCATATGACAGCTTTATGTTTAACGGCAATCAATTAAATGGAGCTGGTGCTGTCAGTATATTTCTTGGTAGCTCTGATGGTTTGTCGGATGCTTCGGTACAGATAAACAGAGGGATGAACAGTGTTGGCATAGGGATTGATGATTCTAATAATTTTGGCCACAGCCTGGCTTCTGGCGATTTTAACAACGATGACTTTGATGATTTAGCAGTTTCTGAACCTTTTGTGGATTTAGGGCCATTTTCAGAGCTAACAAATGCTGGGATGGTATTGGTTTACTCTGGCACTGAATTTGGGATTGTTCCCGAAAACGCTATTCGCTTACATCAGATCTTTGGCGGTGCTGGGGTTGATGAAGATTTTGGTTTAGTCAT
>JAKITH010000048.1 GCA_021648185.1 Thiomicrorhabdus sp.
CCATTTCATTGATGTTTGTGGTTACGGCAAACGATACCGTATTGGTGTTTTTTGCGGTGGTGGCGTTCTATTTTTACGCTAAGGCTCTGGCCAAACCGACCTTGTTAAATGCGCTGTTAGCGGGGGTGTTTTTAGGGTTGGCGTTTTTGTCTAAATACTTTGCGGCGTTTATGTTGATCGGATTGTTTTTATACAGCCTGATTT
The DNA here is from genome assembly GCA_021648185.1 of Thiomicrorhabdus sp. The sequence goes on from JAKITH010000048.1 coordinate 205, forward strand.
ATATACGTCAGTATGGTTGGAAGCTATTGGCGGTGATGACGGGCGTGATACTGCTGTTTGTGGTAGAAAACCTCTATTTTAATGCCACCCATTGTTGGAACAACATTCTATTTAATTTCTTTTCAAGAACCACGGACAGTGCGTTTGAAATAGGCAATGTTCTCTCTTATTTGGTGATGATTTTGGCGTTGTTATCCCCTTTGGGGGTGTTTTACTGGGTAAAGTCCTTTAAAAACGGCTCAAAAAACAGCTCAAAAATTTCTTCCCCCCCCTTATTAAAACAGGTGTTGTTTGCCACATTGCCGTTGTTGCTGGTTTTGCTGTTGGTGAGCTTTACCAATCCCGTTGGTTTGCACTGGCCACTGCTCTCTGTGACGTTGCTTTATCTGCTGTATGTCTGTTTATCCGCGACTCAACTGCGCAAACTGGTTCTGTTTAATGGGTACAGTTCGCTGCTTTTAGGCGGGTTATTATTGCTTGCATTAGGCTTTGTCAATCAACTGGTTCCAGACTCACAAAAACATCATGTGGCGGTCTATACTCAGCCTGAAAAGGTGTGTACGCAACTGCCTAAAGGAATGGTGTTTACGCTGGGGTACAGTTCACAATCGGTGCTGTCGTATCATTGTGAAAACGATGATGTGCATGTGTTTATGAGTACCTCTAAGTACGGTCGTGAAGACGATAAAAAAACCAATTTTAAAGCGATGGATGGCGATACGTTAACCATTTTTGTACCGCATGAGAAAGAGCTTAAAAAATTAGAGCCATTTTTTGATCGTTTAAACGTTAAGTCATTTCAGGTAGATGGGGGCGTGACCTATTATGTGGTAACAGCACAAGGGTTTGATTACGATACCTATCGCGAAAAGATATTAACCGTGGTGAACGAACAATTTTATACTCCCCCCGAGTGGTTTCCTAAGGTGGCTGAGTGGTTAGGTGTTGAGGGTTGTGGCTTTAAAGCACAATATGGCTTTCAGGAGGAATAGGGGGGGGAAGAAAAAAATTAACTCTTTTCAGAAGGCGTTTTATCTGGGTTCATAAATTCTTGAATGGGCTTAGGTTTGCTGTAGTGGTAGCCTTGGTGATGGTGCACGCCAATCTCATTTAACTTATCAATAATTGCCTGACTCTCAACGTACTCCGCGACGGTTTCTAAGTTCATTAAGTTGGCAATATTCTGCATGGATTTAACCATCTCAAACTTAATGGGGTCTTCGACAATATCCTTAATAAAGCTGCCATCAATTTTGAGTGTATTCAGCGGTAACGCGTATAAATATTCAAATGAGGCCATGCCGGTGCCAAAATCATCCAATGAAAAGAGACAGCCTTTTTGAGACAGTGTATCAATAAAGACTTTAGCCTCTTTTAAGTTGGATACCGCAGTGGTTTCAGTAATCTCAAAACAAAACTTATGGAAGGGTAGTTTTGAGGTTTCAATAATGCTAATAATGCGTTCAGCGGCATAGGGTATGGTAAGCGTGGTGCCAGAGAGGTTGATGGAGATGTGGTTGACTTGATTTAAAAACTCTGGCGTTTCGCTTAAGTGGGAGACGACTTCTTGTACCATATAGAAATCCACTTCAGGCATCATTTGAAACCGCTCTAAGGTGGGAATAAAGGCAAAGGGAGCGATGATATTGCCTTTCTCATGCAGTCGAATTAAGGATTCATAAGAGGGTTTGTTCTCTAGTATGGTTTGGCTGTTTACAATCGGTTGCAGATAGACCAAAAGCTGGCGATTGCTGATCGCGTTTCGAATGCGTTGTACCCAGTTGATTAACGCTTTTTCAATTTGCAGTTCAGGGCTATCCAGCCAAAAAATAGAGAGCGTATTACCTCCTTTGTGTTTGGCATGATAGCAGGCGGTATCGGCAGCTGAAAACAAGGGGTGAATGCTATCGCTGGGTGTTGTAAATAAAATGGCACCAATGCTAACGCCAACAGAGAGTTGCTGGCCTTGGTGGTCGAGCCTAAAGTCTTGAATTAAGCATTGCAGTTGTTGTAGCGTATTGGTAAGGATTTCTTTATTTGTATTTCGAATGATGAGGACAAATTCATCACCGCCAATTCGAGCCACTTGAGTGTGGGGCAGGGAGTGAATAAATTGTTCAATGTGCGCCGCAAGCTTAATCAAAAGTTGATCGCCGACTGGGTGACCAAAGCTGTCATTAATGATTTTGAATTTGTCCAAGTCAAAATAGCATAACGCGTGCGTCTCTTCGCCGCTGTCTTCGGCGATTAATGTTTTTAAAGAGGTGGTAATGTAAAGGCGGTTATACAATCCGGTTAGGGTGTCGTGATTGGCCTGAAACAACAGAAGTTGCTCTTGAGTGGCTTGTTTTTTAAGCAGTTGTTCGGTATTTTCAACCAGTTGATTAAAGTTTAGGTAGGCTTTGCCAATTTCATCGGCGTGTTTTTCGGGCAGCCGAATGCTGTAATCTTGTTGATTGGAGGTGTGTTCTAAAGCACTATTGAGCTGAGAGATGCGTTTACTGAAAAAACGATCTAGGTAGAACGCAAATAGCAGAGTAAGCACCAATCCGACGGCAAAAATTTGCATTAAAAATAGAGTTAAACTCTCTGCGGCTTCATCGTAACGCTCTTTGGTAAAAAAGAGTTCAATATGTCCTAAGGTAGCGCCTGAAAAAGAGAGTGGGAGCTGTTTTTTAATGAGAGAGTTGTGATGGAGGTAGCTTGGGTTTTGAATGGTTAAGATTTTTTTGCCTTGGTTATTATAAATATTGGTTTTAGACAGGCTTTTGATGGTGCTGAGTTTACTTGAGATATCGGTGGCATAATCCGGTGTGTTGAGCATAATCAGTTGAATGGCATCTTTTGCAATTAAGGTACTGATCGCTTCGGCTTGAATGTCGATGTTATTTGAGATGATCTCTTTTTGTTTTTCACTTAAAAAATAGGCCAAGCTGCCATTGGTTAAGACCAGAATGGCAATTAATAGCAAATTGAGCTTAACTCTTAAGATCATTCAATACGCTCTATGTGATCTTTGATGGGGGTGCTAAGTGCGATAGGGAGGGTTTTATCGGCACTCCATTCGACCCAAGAACCATCATAGATGGCCACGTTTCGGTTCATTTGACGAAATGAAAAGTAGAGTGCCGTCGCTTCAGATCCTGCGTTGCAATAGAGAATAATATTGGTTTTATTGGGAAGCTTTTCTAAGAGTTTTTGAAATTGTTTTGTGTCAATAAACGTTGAAATTTGGGTGTTTTCTCCAGGATATTGAGAGGTGGTTAACAGGGTTGAAAAGTCCAAGTTTACGGAGTTAGGAATGTGACCAGACCGTTTGCCACGAGTGCTTAACCCATTAAATTCGGATTGTGGTCGAGCATCAATAATCAGGGTGTCTTGGGACTGAGTTGCGATTAAGGTTTTCACTTTTGAAGCAAGGCGGTCGGGGTCTATTTCAATCGTATAGTGCGAAGGAGGGCGTTGATTGTGTGTTGTTTCTATGGGCAGGGCTTGCCACTCCCACGCAGGAAATCCTCCGTCTAAGATACTGTTGCTAGGGTGCCCATAAAATTCAAATGTCCAGAGCGCACGCGTCGCATCAAGAGGATTGTTGCCCGCATAAAAAACCACCTGATCACTTTTTTTAAGTCCTAGGGCTTCGACTCTTTTTTGAAACGTTAAAGGGCTAATAATACGTTGGATAATGTGATCAACGGTGTGGTGGAGTTGTGTGATAGGGAGATTAATGGCCGTTGGAATATGCCCAGCTAAATAGGCCTCTGGCGATCGGGTGTCAATAATAACCAGGTTGTTGGGACGACTAAGCAGTTTTTGATGCAGTTCATTAGGTTGAAATAGCAGGGGAAGAGGGGTGGATGACGCTTGCCCTAATAAAGAGAGGCTAAATAGGCAGGTCGTCAAGAGTAACCCTAAAAAATAACGGGGAATTTTTAAGAGAAAGAGGGGCGAGTAAGTAGGATGAACGAATAGCTCTATCATACGATTCATAATGCTCCCCCTTTTTTAATATATTTATATGAGTGGTTTAAATATAGCACAAATTAAATAATTGTCTTGCAAAATGGCGTTTGGTTTTAATTTAAAGGTGTTTTATAGGGCGTTTTTTGTATGTCTTTTACGAGTTGAGGGAGTAAGTAGCCCGGGAGTCGTTCGCGTAATTGAGTATGTAACTGAATGGCGATTTTATGGCTGACTTCAAAGTGCTGTGCGCCTTGCACGCGGTCAAGTTGGTTTAAGTAGTAAGGCAGTACGCCTTGGTTAAAAAGTGCATGGCTTAGTGTGTCTAATACATCGATTTGATCGTTCACGCCTTTCAATAGAACGCTTTGGTTCAGTAAATGGAATCCGGCGGCTTTATAGCGTGTAAATAACTGGGCAGTTTTGTCACTTAGCTCATTAGCATGATTACAGTGAACCACCAGTACTTTGTTTAAACGGGTCTGCTTTGCCCAGTCAATTAACTCAGTGATAGGCGCTTTGCTGGGCGCGACCACTGGAGTCCGACTGTGAATTCTAAGGGTTTGAATGTGTGAGATGGCTTCAATTTTTTTAATGAGTTGAACCAGACTTTTCTCAGAGAGGCTCATCGGATCGCCACCGCTTAAAATGACTTCGTGAATGCTGTTATCTTGTTGAATGTATTCAAGTGCGGTTTGCCAGTGTCGGGTATTCACCTGTGACTCATAAGGAAAGTGACGACGAAAGCAGTAACGGCAGTGAATATCGCACTTTGGGCTGGCGATGAGTAGTACACGACCGTGGTACTTGTGGATTAAACTGGGGGTGGGGTTGAACGCTAGGTCACTAACGGGGTCTTGATTAAACCCCTCTGCGACTTGGAGTTCTATTTGTAAGGGTAAAATTTGCTTTAATAATGGGTCATTGGGTTGGTTGGGTTGAATTTGGGCTAGAAAGTCCTTGGGTACTTTGAGCGGAAAGGGCGAGCTTGGATCCATTTTTAGAGATTGAATTTGGGCTTTGCTGAATTTAAGCGTGTTGCATAATTTTTGGATGGTTGTATGGTTCATATTTTTAAGGGGGCTTGAGGTTATTTGGCTTGCCAGTTTTGAGATAAGAGGGTTTTACGTTAGAATACGCCCATTATTCTATACAAGTATTCAGGTAAAGATATGGCAACGTACAGTACAAACGAATTTAAAAACGGGTTAAAGTTCTTAATGGATGGTCAACCGTGTTCCATTGTAGAGACCACCAGTGTCTCTCCTGGAAAAGGGCAAGCGTTTAACCGCGTTCGATACCGTAACCTGATGACAGGACGCGTATTGGAAAAAACCTTTAAATCGGGCGAAAAAGTAGAAGCGGCCGATGTGGTGGATACGGACTTACAATATTTATATGCCGACGGCGATTTTTGGCACTTTATGGATACTGAAACATTTGATCAGTACCAAGCCATGGAAGCGGCGGTGGCCGATGTGACCAAATGGTTGATTGAGCAAGACATGTGTACGGTAACACTGTTTAATGGTCAGCCAATTTCGGTGACACCACCAAAACAAATTACGTTAGAAATTACCGATACCGATCCCGGTTTAAAAGGCGATACTGCTGGAACGGGTGGCAAGCCCGCAACCCTTTCAACGGGTGCCGTGGTTCAAGTACCGTTATTTGTGCAAATTGGTGAGAAGGTGATTGTAAATACCGAAAAAGGTGAATACATCTCTCGTGCTAAATAGTTTGAGATGTTGATGCAACGCACTGTTTTAATCAAACGCTCGCAACTGTTTCAGCAGTTGCGAGCGTTTTTTTATGCCCGCTCGGTGATAGAAGTGGATACCCCTATGCTGTCCACCGCCGGCGTACCCGATTGCCATTTACACGCCTTAACCACGTTGGTTCAAGTTCCTAGTCAGCCACAACAGCAGCCCTACTATTTGCACACCTCACCCGAATACCCAATGAAACGCCTATTGTGCCAAGGCAGTGGCGATATTTTTTATTTAGGAAAAGTGTTTCGTCAAGACGCATTAAGCCCACGGCATCAGGTGGAGTTTGTGATGCTGGAGTGGTACCGTTTGGGCTTTTCGATGTTTGAGCTGATGGAGGAGGTCGCCACATTGATTCAGCAAGTATTAAACGTTGATTCTTCCCCCCCCTTAATCGTAGAGCAGCTTAGTTACCAACAAGCGTTTGCCCTGTATGCAGGCATCGACAATATTTTTACGGCCACCGCTTTGCAGTGTCAGCAGTGTTTAACTCAGCATGGGGTTCCAGACATTGTGGGGGTGGATGCCAATGATAAAACCTTGTGGGAACAACTGGTGTTAACCGAGGTGATTGAGCCGCATTTAGGGCTTAAGAATGGACAATGTTGTATGACCTTTTTATATCACTACCCCGCCAGCCAAGCTGCCTTGGCACAAGTGCCCGACAATCAGCCAGAGGTGGCGGAACGTTTTGAACTGTTTGTGAATGGCATAGAGCTGGCAAATGGTTATCATGAGTTGGCAGATGCCCAGCAATATCGCACGCGTTTTGAACACTCGTTGCAAGAGCGTAAGCAACTAGGTTTTGCGCCAATTCCCTTAGATGAAAAGTTATTGTTAACCTTAGCACAACAGCCATTACCCGATTGCAGTGGTGTGGCGTTAGGGGTCGATCGTTTATTTGCATTACAGCAAGGCTTTGCTGATATTGAACAAGGCATTGCGTTTGGGTTGTTGGAGTCGTAGGGGTTGACAAGGGGTGTATACTGGTTAGATACGTTTTATTTTTACGTTTCTAAGAGGCTTTTATACATGAAGGCCTCTCTAACAAGGAGTTTATTCATGCCTGAAATTTCCGCCACCAAGCGTTCGGTTATTGTACTGTTTTCTGATTCAAAGTGTCCTAAGTCTCACCGCGTACGTTTAGTGGCTAAAGAGAAAGACATCCCAATGGAAATCGTAGAGGTGGATGTTGATAATCTACCTGAAGATTTATTGGAATTAAACCCTTACGGTACCTTACCAACGTTGGTGGATAGAGACCTAGTCTTAAATGACCCTCAAGTGATGATTGAGTATTTGGATGAGCGTTTTCCGCATCCTCCTTTAATGTCAGTAGACCCTATTTCAAAAGCGCGTGCGCGTCAAATGTTGCGTCAAATTGAGACGGAGTGGTACCCACTCATTGACACCATTAATCACAGTGATGTTAAAGAAGACGTTACAACGGCACGTCGTGACCTACAAGAGCGTTTAGTGCAATTGATTCCAGCGTTTGAGCATAAAGACTATTTTATGAGTAATGATTACTCGTTAGTGGATATCAGTATGTCGGTCTTATTGTGGCGCTTACCTTCCTTAGGCGTTGAACTGCCTAAATCGGCAAAACCAATTCGCGACTATGAAGAAAAAGTACTGAATCGTGAAATGTTTATGGAAAGTTTGTCAGACGATGAAATTGATATGAGAGACATGGTTTAGAGGTTCGATTATGATTTCAAATAAACCCTATATTCTTCGCGCCATGTACGATTGGATTGTCGATAATGGCTGGACACCGCACCTTCAAGTGGATGCGAATTACCCAGGGGTCAACGTGCCTCAAGAGCATGCGCAAGAGGGGGTCATTGTTTTGAACATGGCGCCTTCGGCCATAGTTTCCTT
>JAKITH010000049.1 GCA_021648185.1 Thiomicrorhabdus sp.
TGATATCGTTCTTCTATGGTCAACTGGTTATAGGTCATATGCAATTTCCTGTGGTAAGAAAAGGGCATTCTATTTCAGTTGGCCTTTTTCTTACAAGTTAATTGCACTTGTTATGCGAATTCAAGATCATTATTGAGTGCCATTGAATATTTAACCCATGTCTCCAGCAATGCCGAAATAACTGAAAAAATTGTGGCCTACATCAGCTTTTTAGAGTCTAAAGAGCGTGCCGGTATGGAGCGTGCGGTATTAACCAGTGCGTTTACTCAAGATCGTTTTGCACCAGGTGAGTATCGAAAGTTTGTAAGCTTAGTCGCAGCGCAAGAGAGTTACATGCACTTGTTTAAGGTAACGGCTTCCACTGAAAATTTAGCGTTTTATAAAAAAACCTTAACGCCTGCATTACTCGCAGAAATTGAGCGTGTTTATGCCGTGGTCAATGAACGTCAGGCTACGGGTGGGTTTGGTATTGATCCACATGAGTGGTTTCAACTGATCTCTCAAAAAATTGAGCAGTTAAGAAAGGTGGAGCAACAACTGTCCACTAGCTTGGTGAATCGTGGAAACACGCTGTACGCCGAGCAAAATCAAACCTTTATTATTGCGATCATTTTATTGGTGGTAGGGGTTTTTATTATTCTGTTGTTTGCAACCACCATTATTCGTAATATCAATGCCTCTGTGCTTCGAATGAAAAATACCATGCAAGAAATTGAACATACAGGCGATCTCTCATTGCAAGTTCCCGTGTTAAGTAAAGATGAATTTGGTGACATTGCACAGAGCTACAATCACTTTACGCAAAACTTTAAGGTAATGATTGATCAAGCCAATGATGTGTTAGGAAAAATCAGTGAAGGTGATTTTACGGGGCGTATGGACTTACCTCTAAAAGGGGATTTGGACAGACTAAAACAGGGTGTAAATGGTTCGGCAGAGAGTGTTGACTTTATGATGTCACAGCTGGAAGTGGTGATGAGTGGGCTTGCACAGGGCGATTTCAGTGTTCGTATGGATGCCAAGGTTCCTAAGGCGTTCCGTGATAAAGTAGATGGTGCCTTGGGGATTATTTCATCGGCGTTTAAGGATGTAGGCATTGCGATGCAAGCGATGAAAGCGGGCGAATATTCAGCGCGTGTCACCTCGGATGTACCGGGCGAACTCAATGAGATGAAAGAGGCGATTAATGAAGCCTTAAGTAACTTAGAAGCGGGGATTAGTGAAATTAATACCGTTATGGGCGCACAAGCAGAAGGCGATTTAGTGTTGCGAGTACAAGGACAGTACCAAGGTGCATTGGGAGAGCTCACAAAAGCCATTAACCACAGCTCAACACAAATGGCGTCCGTGATTTCAGATGTTAAAAACACCGCCAATACCGTTAAGGTCGCCGCCTCTGAAGTGGCTCAGGGGAGTGACAGTATTTCTGATCGCTCTCAATCGCAAGCAGCCTCGTTAGAGGAGACGGCAGCGTCCATGGAGCAGATGACGGCGGTGATTAATCAGGCTACCGATTTGGCAGAGCAAACCTCTTCTTTGGCAAATGAAGCGATTGTGAGTACGCAAAAAGGCTCTGAGGTGATGAATGAAACGGTTTCAGCCATGGAGCGTATTTATGAAGTCTCCATTAGTATTAACGATATTATTTCACTGATTGATAACATCGCTTTTCAAACCAACTTATTGGCACTAAATGCGGCGGTGGAAGCCGCTCGTGCGGGTGAGCATGGTCGAGGATTTGCCGTGGTAGCGTCTGAAGTACGAAGTTTAGCAGGGCGATCTGCGGATGCGGCCAAAGAGATTAAAGTGCTGATTGAAAAAACCAATACGGAAGTCTCTTTAGGAACGGATTTGGTGAAATCATCAGGCGATGCATTAAATGAGATCAATCAACAGGTGGGGGAGATGAGTACCATGGTGTCTGAAATGGCGCGTGGTTCAAAAGAGCAGGCACTGGGCATTGATCAAATTAACATTGCCATGACCTCTCTAGATCAAGCCACCCAAGAGAACGCCGCCTTAGTGGAAGAGACGGCCAGTGCTGCGGTGCAAATGGCGCATGACGCTGATGTACTGGCGGAAGTGGTGGATAAATTTAGAGTGTAAGAGAGGAAAGAAAGATTTCTTTTAAAAAAGGCTAAAATCCAGTGGGTTTTAGCCTTTTTTATTGGGTGTGAAGGCTGTCCGAGAACTATTCCCCCTTCATTCTAAGATAGGATTTAAACTCAGTTATTTTTACGAATTTTAACCAAAATACCAAACAGAGGGTGGTCAATATAGTGAAGCTCCCCCGGTTTTATTTTTCGGCTTTCTACTAGGTTAAAGCGCCAGTGGGTAGGAAGGTATTCAATGTCCACTTGTTGGTTTTCTGCGACGGCTTGTCGTATTTTTGAGGGGATTCTTTTTTCAACCTCTAAATCAAACTGTACATGGGCAAAGCGAGTTTTATAAAGCTTTACCGTTCCCAGTAAATTACTGCTGCCAGCACGATCACTTTCAATTAAAACGGTAGGGGTCTTTTTAGGGCTGTAAGCGTTTTGTGACCATGCTTGATGGAATAGAATTCGGTAATTTTTGGCCACTTTATCTGCGACTGTGTTGAGTTGCGTTTTGCGTTTGTTAAGGTATAAGCGTGATTTTTGAGGTGCAGAAAGTGATACGCTATTATCTGTGTTTGGTAGCTCAATCTCATCTGACCAGCGCTCTTCCGTCCAGCCTTTTAGGGCGAGATTTTCAAAGACAATCACTTCGATGGTGTAGTTGGCGGCTTTGGCGTGTGTTTGAATGGCCATTAAACCCGTGATTAAACTCAGTGCCAACACACCTTTTAAGAGGGGGGGGGATAATTTTTTGAGGGGTTGTGTCATGGCGTTTAGCGTCCTTTCGGCTTAGTTTGTATATTCTTAATCAGTAATTCAATAGCATGAATACGTTGGGGTATTTCGGGCATTGTATCGAAAAACGTCAGTTCTGTTTGGCCTTTTAGTTGATATTGCTTAGGCTGTGACTGAATGAGCTGAATCAGTTTCATGGGATCAATGTCAGGTTGTGCATTAAATTGTACGCGAATCATGCTTTCGGTGGCGTCAAGTTTGGTAATGCCAATGGGTTCAACCAATAGCTTGATTTGAGTGACTAATAATAAGTTTTTAACTTGATCGGGTAACAGACCAAAGCGGTCAATCATCTCCACTTCCAGCTCTCTTAATCCACCTTGGCTTTTTGCACTGGCAATGCGTTTGTAGAACACCAAGCGGGTGTGTACGTCGGGCAGATAGCTGGCTGGAATTAGTGCGGGCACGCTTAAATTGACTTCACTTCCCATGTGTAACGTGGTATTTAGTTCGGGTTGTTTACCAGATTTAAGTGCATTAACCGCACGCTCTAGCAGCTCGCTGTACAGCCCAAAGCCAATTTCTTGAATTTGCCCAGATTGCCCGTCGCCCAGCAGTTCACCCGCACCTCGAATTTCTAAATCGTGACTGGCTAAAATAAAGCCTGCACCTAGCGTATTGTGTTTGGCGATGGCGGTGAGGCGTTTTTCAGCATCTTTAGAGAGTGACGCTTTATCTCCCGTAAACAGATAGGCGTAAGCACGATGGTGCGATCGACCCACTCGGCCACGGAGTTGGTGCAGTTGTGCCAAACCAAATTTATCGGCTCGGTCAATTAAAATGGTGTTGGCGGTGGGAATATCAATCCCTGTTTCAATAATGGTCGAGCATACTAGTATGTTGTAGCGGCGGTGGTAGAAGTCCTCCATTACCGCTTCCAATTCACGCTCATTCATTTGACCATGGGCAAAGGTTATTTTGGCTTCGGGTATCAGTGCTTGCAGGTGCTCGACCATTTGCTCCATTTTGCTGACTTGGTTGTAGAGCACGTACACTTGGCCACCACGGCGAATTTCTCGCAGTGAGGCTTCACGCACCACATCGTCGTTCCACTCTTGCACAAAGGTTTGTATCGCTAAGCGTTTGGCGGGTGGCGAGGCGATAATCGAGAGATCGCGTAAATCGTTCATCGCCATATTGAGCGTACGTGGAATGGGGGTGGCGGTCATGGTTAAAATGTCCACTTCGGCGCGCATTTTTTTCAGTTGTTCTTTTTGACGTACCCCAAAACGGTGTTCTTCATCAACAATGATTAATCCCAGTTCTTGATAGTGAACGTCTTTTTGAATCAACTTATGGGTGCCAATAATAATATCCACCTGACCGTTTTTAAGATCTTCGAGAGTTTTCTTTTGTTCTTTGAGCGTTTGAAAGCGTGATAGAACGTCAATGCGCATTGGCCAATCGGAAAAACGGTTTTTAAAGTTGTCGAGGTGTTGGTGTGCCAGCAGCGTGGTGGGGACTAAAATCGCCACTTGTTTACCGTCGTAAGCGGCAATAAACGCAGCACGCATCGCCACTTCCGTTTTACCAAAGCCCACGTCGCCACAAATAAGGCGATCCATTGGTTTGTCGGAGTGCATGTCATCATAGACTGCTTTAATGGCTTGTTCTTGGTCAGGCGTCTCTTCAAACGGAAAGCTGGCAGAGAAGCGTTGATAGGCTTCGGCGGGTGTTTTAAAGGCGTAACCGGGTCGTGCGGCGCGTTGTGCGTAAATGTCCAGCAGTTCGGCGGCAACATCGTGTACTTTTTCGGCGGCTTTGCGCTTGGCTTTCTCCCAACGGTCGCTGCCCAGTTTGTGCAACGGGGCGGTTTCGGGCGTGGCACCGGTGTAGCGACTGATGAGATGCAGTGAGGTCACGGGCACATAGAGCTTGGCGTCGCCCGCGTATTGCAGCATTAAAAACTCTTTTTCTTCATCGTGAATTTTAATGTTTTCTAGCCCAAGATAACGCCCCACACCGTGGTCGATATGCACGACTGGACTGCCAATATCAAGTTCAATCAGGTTGCTAATGGCAGTATCAAAATCGTTGTGTTTACGTTTTCGACGGCGCTTTTGAATCACCGTTTTGCCAAAAATTTGTGACTCTGAAATCAGACAAAATTCATCGGTGTAAATAGACTCTTCTAACGGACTGACCACAATAGAAGGGGTTTTAGAGCGGCCTTGACTATGTTCCAGTGCCTCAGTCCAGAGTTCAACAATACGGGGTTTATGTTTATGCTTGGCCAAAAGGGTGAGCAAGGTCTCCCTGCGCCCGGTGCTTTCGGCACTGAAGACCACGGCACCTTCATAGCGGTCTAAAAAGGCATTGAGTTTTGCCAATGGGTAGTCACTTTGCGCTTGAATATCCAGTTCTGGCAAGGTTTTGGTTGCAAATTTGGCGGTGTTTTTAGTTGAGACTGTTGGCTCTAAAGTAATGCGATGATAAGGCTTGAGTGCGGTTAAAAACGCAGTTTTGTTAAGAATAATTTCTTCAGGTTTGAGCAGAGGAAAATCGGGGTTATGTTGTCCAACTTGATAACGTTCATCGTATTCGTGTTGAATTTTATCTAGGGTATCATCTAGGTTTTTTTGATCGTCACGAAAGTCAAAAAACAGCGTATTTTGAGGGAGGTATTCAAATAAAGTGGTGAGTTGTGGGTGAAACAGTGGCAGGTAATACTCCAAGCCTCCTACGGACTGTTTTTCAGAAACGGCTTTATAAATATGGGAGCTTCGTGCCTCCGATCCAAAATATTCTTTAAATTTTTGTCTAAATAGATCAATGCCTTCTTGAGTAAAGTTAAACTCTTTTGCAGGGAGAAGCTTGATCTCTTCAATTTGTTCAATGGAGCGTTGGTTGTCTGGATTAAAGCTACGAATGGTCTCAATTTCATCGTCAAACAAATCAATTCTAAACGGGGTTTTACTGCCCATTGGAAACAGATCAATAATAGAGCCTCGTATTGCAAACTCACCATGTTCCATCACTTGGCTTACCCGTTGGTAACTGCTGGCTTCTAGCGTTTTGGTAAAGGGTTCAATCTCTAACGTATCGCCACAGGCAAGCAAAAAAGTGAACTGCTGAATGTAATCCAGTGGCACAATTTTTTGGATGACCGTTGAGATGGGTAAAATTAAAATGCCTTGTTTTAAATTGGGCAGGCGGTATAACGTTTTAAGCCGCTCCGAAATAATGTCTTGATGCGGTGAAAACTGATCGTAAGGCAGGGTTTCCCATTCGGGAAAAGAGAGAATTTCATCTGTTTGGGGTAAAAAAAACGCTAATGACTCTTGTAGTTGGCTGGCCGCTTGACTGTCTTGGGTTAACACCACAATAAGTCCATCAGAATGCTGATAGGTATTAGCGATAGCAAGCGCGCTTTCTGAAAAATTTACCCCCCCCCAATAAGAGCGTTGGCCTTTTAATTTTATGTGTTGGGTAGACAGCGGAGTGAGCGTGTTTTTCATAAAGCGTTACTTAAGTAGGTTCAATTTAAATTTAGAACGGGCTATTTTAAACTACTGGAGAATATAAAAAAGAGCAAAGGTTTAAAAAGACAAGCACACAGCTCTTTGTATCACAAAAAGAGATTCTTGTAGCGAATTATTGGCTTTTACTTGATGGTGGATGTAGTTTAGTATGTGATATTAGATCGAAACTTGATGACTAGGAACATAATCATGGCAACTGTAGTGGTAATTGGTGCAAGCACGGGTGGTTTACCCATGTCTTACGACCTTCGTAAGCATTTGGATAAGGGGCACACCATTAAGGTAGTGAGCGCCGTTGAAAACTTTAACTTTATCCCCTCTAACCCTTGGGTGGCGGTAGGGTGGCGCAAACCGGAAGACATCTCTTTTAAATTAGAACCCTACTTAACTCGAAAAGGCATTGAGTTTTATCACCAAACCTGTACCGCCATTGACCCGATTGAAAATAAAATAACATTGGGCGATGGCTCAGAAATGCCTTATGACTATTTAGTATTGGCAACGGGTCCTACGCTGGCATTTCATGAGGTAGAGGGCTTAGGGCCTAAAAGCCAAGGCGGGTTTACCACATCCATTTGCACCACACCCCATGCCGCAGAAGCCTACGAACAGTGGGAAGCATTTTGCGAAAACCCAGGCCCTATTGTTGTGGGTGCGGTACAGGGTGCATCTTGCTTTGGCCCTGCCTATGAATTTGCGATGATTATGGAGACCGACTTACGTAAACGTAAAATCCGCAATCAAGTGCCGATCACGTTTGTCACCGCCGAACCTTACATTGGACACCTTGGATTAGGAGGTGTAGGGGATTCGCAAGGCCTAATGGAATCGGAAATGCGACAACGCCATATAAAGTGGATTTGTAACGCCAAAGTGACCAAAATCACCGACGGTTTAATGTTTGTCGATGAACATAATCAACAGGGCGAAGTGATTCAACAGCACGAACTGCCGTTTAATTACTCGATGATGCTGCCCGCGTTTAAAGGCTCTAAATTTTTACAAGAGATGGTGGATGCCGATCCTGAAAAAATGGGGGGCGTGTTGGTGAATCCCAGAGGGTTTGTGAAAGTCGATCAATTTAGTCGCAACCCAACTTATCATAATATCTATGCCTTGGGCGTAGGCATTGCCATTGCACCCGTAGACACCGATTGCCCCGTACCGTGTGGTACGCCTAAAACAGGGTTGATGATTGAATCGATGGTCAGTGCCATCAGTCAAAATGTTCAAAATAACCTAAGTGGCAAAGAGGCCAGTGCCGAACCCACATG
>JAKITH010000050.1 GCA_021648185.1 Thiomicrorhabdus sp.
GCATTCTAACCAGCTGAACTACCGCTCCTAATTGTATGGTGGGTGATACTGGGCTCGAACCAGTGACCCTCGCCTTGTAAGGGCGATGCTCTCCCAACTGAGCTAATCACCCAATTAAACCTCTCTGATAAGCCACTCTAGCCCGCTTAATCAAAGTCTTTGTGCTTAATTGATGTGGCGTATTATAGAGTGATGTGAGAGGTTGTCAATCTAAAAAATGAAGTTTTCTTCATTTTTTTTAAACCGTCTAATTAACTAACCGTTAACGGCTTCTTTAAGGGCTTTTCCTGCCGTAAACTTAGGCACCTTAGCTGCTGGAATTTGCATCTCTGCACCCGTTTGAGGGTTACGACCTACACGTGCAGCACGATCACCTACTTTAAAGGTACCAAAACCAATAATGGCAACTGGATCGCCTTTGCTCATTGCGCTTGTAATGGCAGCAACGGTTGCTTCTAATGCTTTTGCCGCATCTGCTTTTGTTAAATCCGCACCTTCTGCAATTGCACTTACTAACTCAGACTTGTTCATTGTGTTCTCCGTAAAGTATTAATAATTTAATGAATAACCGCCCTATTTTGAACAGCTAGCCATTGAATTTTATAGTGACCACGAATTGGGCTTTAGCATTTATAGCAACCAACCCTAGACAGTGTCAAGAAAATAAAGGGTTTTAAGGCAAATTAATGACGATTTGCCTTATTTTCAGCTATTTTTGTCGATTCTGCTCCTTTAAGCACAGCATCCTCTAGCTTTTTTTCTAACGGCATTTCTAATGGAATCGGTTGCTTCACTAACGCTAATTTAAACACTTCATCCACCCATTGAACAGGACGAATATCTAACTGAGACTTAACGTCTTCTGGCACATCAGCCAAATCTCGAACATTATCTCTCGGAATCAATACCATTTTAATCCCTCCACGTAGCGCAGCCAATAACTTCTCTTTAAGGCCTCCAATAGGAAGCACCTCACCTCTGAGTGTAATTTCTCCTGTCATCGCTACATCGGAACGTACGGCGATATTGGTAAAGACAGAGGTAATGGCGGTACAAATGGCGATTCCTGCACTGGGGCCATCTTTTTTAATGGCACCTTCTGGAAAATGTAAGTGCAAATCAAACGATTCATAAAAATTGCCTTCCAAGCCTAATGCGGCAGAACGACTGCGAATGACACTCATTGCCGTTTGAACCGACTCCTCCATAACACTGCCTAGCTGCCCCGTGCTTGAAAGCTTGCCTTTACCCGGCATAGCGGTGGCTTCAATTCTTAATAGGTCTCCCCCTACTCGCGTCCATGCTAAGCCCGATACCTGCCCAATACGATTCTCTTTGTCCGCAAGGCCAATACGATAGCGCGCCACCCCTAAATAATCCTCTAGCGCTGCTGGTGAGACGGTAATTTTGCCTTCTACCTCATTCGTCACTAGTTTTTTCACCGTTTTACGGCATATTTTGGCCAACTCTCTGGCCAATAAGCGTACCCCAGCTTCTCGGGTATAACACTGAATAATCTCTTGAACAGCTTCTGAGGTGATCTCCAGCTCCCCTTTTTTCAAACCATGGTCTTTTTCGGCTCGCGGAAGCAAGTGCTGCATGGCGATTTTTAGTTTTTCAGGCTCTGTATAGCCGGATAAATTAATGACCTCCATTCGATCAAGTAACGCTTCTGGAATGTCCATTGAGTTTGACGTTGCAATAAACATGACGTCAGATAGGTCATAGTCCACTTCCAGATAATGATCATTAAACGCCGCATTTTGCTCAGGATCCAACACTTCTAATAAGGCTGAAGCAGGATCGCCACGCATATCACTCGACATTTTGTCGATCTCATCCAATAAAAACAGCGGATTTTTAGTGCCTGCCGTCTTCATTTTTTGAATAATTTTACCGGGCAGTGCGCCAATATAGGTTTTGCGATGACCGCGAATTTCTGCTTCATCGCGTACACCACCTAAAGACATGCGCACATACTTACGATTGGTAGCTTCTGCAATGGCACGCGCCAAAGAGGTTTTTCCCACACCTGGAGGTCCCACCAAGCATAAAATAGAACCCTTCATTTTGCGCACACGCTTTTGAACCGCAAGATACTCAATAATGCGCTCTTTTACCTTATCAAGGCCATAGTGCTTCGCATCTAAAAATGCTTGACTCTTATTCAAGTCCTTTGAAACACGACTCATTTTTTTCCACGGAATATCTAACAACCAATCTAAATAGTTACGAACCACCGTCGCTTCTGAAGATTGTGCTGGCATCATTTTCAGTTTTTTAAGCTCCGCTTCTGCTTTTTCTTCCGCTTCCTTGCTTAAGCCTGCCTCTTTAATGCGCTGAGCAATTTGTTCAAACTCACTGACGGCTTCATCGCCTCCCGCGAGTTCGCTGTGAATGGCTTTTATTTTTTCATTTAGGAAGTAATCACGTTGTGTCTTGTCCATCTGTTTTTTAACACGCGTGGTAATACGGTGTTCAGACTCTAACAACTCTAGCTCGACTTCAACCATGGTTAACATGCGTTCTAATCGTGCACTCGTAGCGGTAATTTCTAACAACTCTTGTTTATCCGCGACCTTTAAATTGAGGTTAGCGGAAATTAAGTCCACCATTCGATCGGGTTTTTCCTCTTTTTGAACCGAGGATTTTACTTCTGATGGAATTTTTTTATTCAATTGTGCAAACGCAGCAAAACGCGTACGAAGGGTACGAATCAAAGCTAAGCTTTCTACAGAGTCCTCATCAACCGAAATGGCTTCTTGAATATCACCCAATAAAACAGGCGCATCATCCATTAAAGCCATCAGTTCAAAACGCTGAACCCCTTCCACTAACACCTTAACCGTGCCATCAGGCAACTTAAGAAGCTGTAAAATATTCGCCATGGTTCCAATCGTATACAACTCCTCTAAAGAGGGGTTATCCAGCTCTGGCGACCTTTGAGTAATTAAGAAAATCTGTTTATTTCCTTTCATCGCTTCATTTAAGGTCTGGATGGATTTTTCACGTCCAACAAACAGAGGCATCACATTTCCAGGAAATACCACCACATCTCTTAAAGGAAGCACCAATACATTCATTTCCATACTCACTTTACTAATATCCATTTGCATCCTTTTTAAGTCCAGCCCAGATTCACTCATAGAAATACGTATTAGAGTGCAAGCAATTGATGTGCATAGCGAATTCAAAAAAGACAACGTCACCTTATTGGTGATGCGTCATTTTTTGAATTGGCTAGGCGCGTCAAGGGGTTATGCTATAAACGTATTTTCTATGTGTGGATTTGGGTTCAGCATAAAGAAAAACCCAGACGTGCTGGGCTTTTAATGGTTCACTTCAAACAGGCCCTCATCAAGCCTTTTTTGATTCACTCTCTTTATAAACCAGCAAGGGAGGTTTTTTACCTTGAATCACCGCTTTATTAATAACGACTTTTTCAATGTTTTTCAAGCTTG
Organism: Thiomicrorhabdus sp.; assembly: GCA_021648185.1. Next base: position 3,462 of record JAKITH010000050.1, read on the forward strand.
GTAAATCATACATCGTATCTAACAATAACTGCTCTAAAATGGAGCGTAACCCACGCGCACCCGTTTTACGATTGATGGCCAGTTTGGCAATTTCGGTCAGGGCATCTTTTCTAAATTGTAACTCAGCTCCTTCCAGCTCAAACATTCTTTGAAATTGCTTAACAAGTGCATTTTTAGGTTCGGTTAAAATTTGAACCAATGCACTCTCATCCAGCTCTTCAAGTGAGGCGATCATTGGCAAACGCCCAACAAACTCAGGAATTAAACCAAATTTTATTAAATCTTCTGGTTCAATTTTTTGAAACTTTTCAGAGATAGACATTTTATTGTCTTCACCCTTAACTTCTGCGGAAAAACCGATTCCAACATTCGTTTCAATACGCTGTTCAATAATTTTACCCAGCCCTTCAAACGCACCACCCACCACAAATAATATTTTAGAAGTATCTACTTGAATCATATCTTGGTTAGGGTGCTTGCGACCTCCTTGAGGGGGAACCGAAGCAACGGTTCCTTCAATCAACTTCAATAAGGCTTGCTGAACCCCCTCTCCCGATACATCTCTTGTAATGGATGGATTTTCAGATTTACGAGTGATCTTATCAATTTCATCAATGTAAATAATACCGCGCTCTGCTTTTTCAGGGTCATTATCGCAACGTTGTAATAACTTTAACACAATGCTTTCAACATCTTCACCCACATAACCGGCTTCGGTTAACGTTGTTGCATCGGCAATCGCAAACGGTACATCCAATAAACGCGCAAGGGTTTGTGCTAATAATGTTTTACCTGACCCCGTTGGACCAATGAGTAAAATATTACTCTTTGTGAGTTCAACTTCGTCCTTTACATGCGCCTGTTGCAAACGCTTATAGTGATTATAAACGGCAACGGACAATACTTTTTTAGAGCGTTTTTGTCCAATGACATAATCATCTAAAATAGCACTGATTTCATGCGGGGTTGGTAAATTATCCAGTTCAAACGGAGTAACACTCCCCTCACCAAACTCCTCTAGAAGAATATCATTACACAGATCCACACATTCATCGCAAATATAAACAGATGGGCCTGCAATTAGCTTTCTTACTTCGTCTTGATTTTTGCCACAAAAAGAGCAATCTAAAGACACTTCTTCACTCATTGTATTACCCTCTATCTACTCTTTAAGACCGTATCAATTAAACCATAATCACACGCTTCTTGTGCACTCATAAAGTTATCACGATCTGTATCTTTTTCAATGGTTTTTAACGATTGGCCCGTATGCTCTGCTAACGCTTTATTGAGTCGACCTTTAATTTGCATAATTTCTTGTGCATGTATTTGAATATCGCTCGCTTGCCCTTGAAAGCCTCCCAAAGGTTGATGAATCATCACTCTGGAATTTGGTAACGCAAAGCGCTTACCCTTTTCACCCGCAGACAACAAAAAAGACCCCATACTGGCCGCTTGTCCAATGCACATGGTACTGACATTAGGCTTAATGAAACGCATCGTATCATAAATCGCCATGCCTGCTGTTACGCTGCCACCTGGAGAATTAATATACAAATGAATGTCTTTATCAGGATTTTCAGACTCTAAAAAAAGCATTTGAGCAACAATTAAGTTCGCCATATGATCTTCCACTTGGCCCACTAAAAAAATAACCCGCTCTTTTAACAGTCTTGAATAAATATCATAAGAACGCTCTCCACGGCTGGTTTGCTCAATGACCATTGGAACCAATACATTGTGAATCATGTTATCCATATTTTATATTTCATCCTAATTTTAAGGCTTTTAAAAGTATCATACAAAAAAAAACTTAACGCTAAATCTAACACAAGATGGCCAGTTTAGCGTTAAGTTTTAAGTGTTATTTGATCTGTGTGCTACGCCGCTGGCGAAATCACATCATCAAAAGACTTTGTTACTTCCGTTACTTTCGCTTCAGATAAAATCTTTTCGGCCACTTTTCCTTCGATTAAAATCGCTCGGATTTCATTTTTAGAATTTGGGTTCTCAGCATACCAACCAATCACCTCTGATGGATCATCATAAGATGCAGCTTGATCAGCAATATAGGCATTAACATCGTCTTCCGTCGCTTCAAGATTGTGTGCTTTGATGATATCACCCAAAACAAGCCCTAATGTCACACGTTTTTTAGCTTCCGCTTCAAACTGACTCGCATCCATTTTAATGTCCGCTGGGTTCATCCCTTGTTGTTGCAAGTTTTGCGCCGCACGTTCCATTAAGTTCTTAGCTTCTTGATCCAATAATGATTTAGGCATTTGCACATCAACCATCTCTTCTAAAGAGTCTAAAACAGCCGCGCGGTTTTTACTCTCAACGGCACGCTCTAATTCTTTAACCATGTTACTTTTAATTTCTTCAATCAAAGAGGCTTCAGTACCATCTTCAACGCCAAATGATTTAACAAACTCTTCATCAATTTCGGGCAACTCTTTTGTCATGACAGAGTGTACGGTAATATCAAATGTTACCGTATTCCCTTTCAAGTGCTCTGCACGATAATCTTCAGGGAAAGAGACTTCAATAACCTTCTCTTCTCCTTTTTTCATGCCTACAATTTGATCTTCAAATCCAGGAATCATTCGACCGCTTCCTAGCTCTAAAGGAACGTCTTCACCTGATCCACCTTCAAACACTTCACCTTCCAGCTTTCCAACGAAGTCAATGATCACTTGCTCACCTAGTTTGGCTTTTTTATTACCATTCGCAGGCTTCCAAGCAGAACGCTGCTCACGCAAACGGGTAATCATTTTTGCGACATCTTCATCGGTCACTTCGGCGTTAATTTTTTCAACGCTGATGGCGCTAAATTCTGGCAATGTAATCTCAGGGTACACTTCAAAACGCGCAACAAAGGTAACTTCGCCGTCCGCATCTTTTAAGTCATCAAACGCTGGGAAACCTGCTACTTTTAATTCTTCTTGATCCACTGCATCGTAAAATGCTTTCTGTAATGCATCACCCATTACTTCTTGTCTTACTTGCCCACCATGACGTTTTTTAACAACACTCAATGGTACTTTTCCTGGACGAAAACCATCCATTTTAACTGTACGACGCACTTCATTTAAACGCTTTTCAATACTTGCATTTAAGTCGCCTGATGGAAAGGTGACAGTCATTTTGTGCTCTAGGCCTTGTTCTGGTTTTTCTACAGTTACTTGCATTTTAAAGTCTCAAAGTTCGTTTGTAATAAATTGACAGGATTAGGATCGAATTAATCCGCGGATTCAGGTTTAACTAAAATTAGGCTCAAAATTATACTGATTTCAACGGCAAAATAAAAGGAAAACATATATAACTACTAAAATAGTGAATAAAAACAGTGTTAAAATCTGCTAATCCAACTCTAACTGATTTAAAAGGAATAAAATCATGCCCATTGAAAAACTAATCTTACTTCTTTCTGGCACAATGGTATTACTAGGTTCCATTTTAACCCTTTACCATTCACCAATGTGGATCTACCTAACCGCCTTTGTGGGTGCTAACCTTTTATTTGCAGGCATCACAGGATTTTGCCCTATGGTAAAAATACTCCGTAAACTGGGCTTCAAGCACGGTAAAGTATTTAAATAATTCCAAAATTCTTCCCCCCCCTATCAAAACATACAAACCTTTAATTTAAAGGAGAAGGGGGGGGAGAAAATTTTAACCCAACGATTCTTCAATCAACCCCTGTTCGGTTTCTAGGGTCTCTTGCAGTTCTAACCATTCCATTTCTGCTTGCTCAATGGCTTGTTCGCAAGTGGCTTGTTCTTTGAGGCATTTGGCGAGTTTTTCTTTATTGTTAGCCTCATACAATGTGTTGTCTTCCATCATGGTATGCAATTTGGATTGCTGTGTTTGTAGGGCTTCTAACTCTTTATCTATTTTTTTAATCGCTTGTTTAATGGGTTTTAAACGGGCTTCAAATTGTTTTCTTTGTTGGGCGTTGGCTTGGCGTGCCTGTTTTTTGTTTTGCCCTGTTTTGGCTGGCTTGGCGGCGGTGGCTTGCTCTTTTAGGGTTTTGAGTCGCATTTGTAAATACGCGTCTAGGTCGCCCATAAAGAGAGACACCTTGCCTTGATGTACCCACCAGTATTGGTCGGCAATGCTGGCCA
>JAKITH010000051.1 GCA_021648185.1 Thiomicrorhabdus sp.
TATAGAGTGTGTTTTTAGCGTACATTCCTTGTAATTATGCGATTTTTGAGGGGTGTTTCTTTGATGAACTGCGTACTTTTTGAGTTGTTGAATGCTCCAAAGAATGTGTTCATCAACCAAATCATCTATTAAGTATAACTTATTTTGTAGGGTCGAAACGGCCAGGTTTAAAGGTAAACTTTGGCTATTTCCTATGGCAATGGCTAGATTTCGAACCCATTGTGCATAGCCAATACGGCGAATGGGAGAGCCTTCAAGTTGTTTTAAAAATTGCACTTCATTCCAATGCCATAAAGAGAGCAAAGAGACATGATCAAGCGATAGTTTGGCGTTGGCTTTAAAGGCCGTTTCGGTGGTGCTTTGAGTAAATTTATTCCACGGACAAACCAGTTGACAGTCATCACACCCATAAATTCGATTACCCATTAAGGGGCGTAATTCATGCGGAATAGATCCTTTAAACTCAATGGTAAGGTAGGAGATACAACGCCTCGCATCAATCACTCCGTTATCAATAATGGCTTGAGTTGGACACTCTTGAATGCATGCCGTGCAAGGGCCACATCCTTGTTTCGTGAAGGGTGGGTCGGTTGGTAGGGCTAAGTTGGTATAGAGTTCGCCTAAAAAAAACCACGACCCTGCACGTGGGTGAATGATTAAACTATTTTTACCCGTAAACCCCAGACCTGCTTTTTCAGCGATAGGGCGTTCTAACACGGGGGCGCTGTCGGTAAACGCTCGGTATTGAAAGTCAGGAACTTCCAGTGAGATTTTATTGGCTAAGGCTTGCAGGCGTTTACGCAGGAGCTTGTGATAATCTTTTCCCAGTGCATAGCGTGAAATATAGGCTTGTTGGTCGTTGTGCAATTGTTCAAAAGGTGATTCGCTGTTTAAATCTAAATAGTTTAAGCGTACGCTAATAATGCTGACGGTGTTGGGTTCAAGCTCTGTCGGGCGTGTACGCTTAGTGCCGTGGCGTTTCATGTAATCCATGTCACCATGAAAATTATTTTCAATCCACTGAAAATAATCGGCTTCATAGTCCGATAGATTGGTGTTGGTAATGCCCACATCGGCAAATCCGAGCTCTTTTCCCCAGAGTTTAATCTTGATGGCGAGTGGCATAGTGGTGTCAGTCATTTTATTATTAGGTATTAATTCTTATTGTATATTAGCAACTTAAGAAGAAAAGTGTATAATCTGCTTTCAGTAAGTTTGATAACTAGGATAACTGGATTGGTGTGTGTTAGGAATGAAAAGCCGTGTCTGAACTATATTATACGTTAGAAAATGAGTAGAAAACGAGACTCTTTGCACAAATTGTTGCTGAGTCTTATCAAGATAGTAGGGGTGAAAACAAGGCGCTTGTGATCTATTTACAGGGCGATTTAGGCGCTGGAAAGTCTTTTTTTTCTAGGGCTTTTATTCAGTTTTTTATGCCGAAACAAAAGGTAAAAAGCCCCACTTATACCCTGGTTGAAAGCTATTCAACCCCCGTGGGAACGGTGCATCATTTTGATTTATATCGGTTAAGCGATCCTGAAGAGCTGGAGTATTTGGCCATTAGAGACCTGTTAACAGCGCCTTTTATTGCGTTAGTTGAATGGCCTCAAAAAGGAGAGGGCGTGTTGCCGGAAGCGGATATTGTGATTCATATTCAACATGAAAATGAGATCGAACCCTTGTCTGAAATTGAGTCATTTGATTCGCGTGTGATTACGCTATCAGCCCTTTCTGAAGGGGGGAAAGCATTATTGAAAAGGGTTGAATTGAAGAGTGAAAAAGCATTGAAGACGTTGATGCCAGAAAAATGACGTGTTTGGTTGGCATGGTATTTGTTATACCAACCATTAAATAGACAAGATTAAGTAGGTTAAGGTTATGAAAAATAGAATAAATCAGATTGGTTTTTCGCCAAAATTTACCCTTATGATGGCTCTGTTTCTTTTATTGGCTTGGAGTGCTCATGCGGTTGCAAAACCTGAATTGTCGAATATGCGCATTGGACAAAAAACGGATAAAACCCGTGTGGTGTTCGACTTAAAAGGGCTAGGTGATTATAAGGTCTCTCAGTTAAGCAACCCTTCGCGCTTGGTGATTGATTTTTATAAAGCCAAAAATAAGTTGTCGTTCAGTAAAAAGTTTGTGACGGATGTGCGTTTGTTTAAAGTGCGTGTATCACAAAACAATAAACGCGTGAGGGTGGTGCTTGATTTACACAAACACGGTGAACACCATGCGTTTACATTGCCTAAAAACAAGGCTGGATTTGAACGGTTAGTCGTGGATTTACAAGCGCGTAAGAAAAGCAGTGCAGTTGTTAAAAAAAATAAGGTAAAAAACACACCTTCTAAGACATCAAAAATAAAGCCGATGTTGGCCTCAGCAGAAAGAAAAACACCTAAAGGCAGTTTAAAAATACATGAAGCCACGCGCTCTCTATTAAATAAAGAGAGTGCTGTTTTTACGAAACCAAAAATGTTGGTTGTGGCGATTGATGCAGGACATGGTGGTAAAGATAATGGGGCGACGGGTGCAAACCGTCTTCAAGAGAAACACGTGACACTCAGCATGGCAAAAGAGTTAAAGCGTTTAATTGACCGCCAACCTGGAATGCGTGCTGTATTAACGCGTGAAAAAGATGTGTTTATCTCTTTAAAAGAGCGTATTAATATCGCAAAACAGAAAAATGCAGATATTTTTATCTCCATTCATGCGGATGCCTTTCATGACCACTCGGTACGTGGTGGCTCGGTGTATGTTCTGTCTCAAGGTGGGGCAAGCAGTGTGATGGCGCGTTTATTAGCGAAGAGTGAAAACGCGTCGTTGCAAAATGTAAAATTACATGGCCGTGATGACGATGTGGCGTTTGCGTTGAGTGATTTAGCGAGGGATGCCAACATTAGAAGCAGTCGTAAGTTGGCTAAAACGGTATTGGGTGAGATGCAAAAAAAGGTCAAAATGCATAAACACTCTGTTCAATCCGCTGGGTTTGCAGTGTTAAAATCAATTGATATGCCGTCGTTATTGATTGAAACGGCGTTTATTTCAAACCCGCATGAAGCACGTAATTTAAAGAGTAAAAAGTTTCAACGAAAAATGGCCAGTGCGATTGTGGGTGGTTTGAATAAGTTTGTGAAACAGAATGCACAAAAACCACGTTGGGGTGAAACCCTGTATGTACACTATAAAGTACAAAGAGGTGATACTTTATCGCAAATTGCGGCAAATTATAATGTAAGCACCAAGGCGTTAAAGAAGTTAAATAAGATTAAAAATGCCAATGAGTTGTATGTGGGTAAAAAAGTTAAAATTCCACTGTCTGAAAAAATCATTGCCACGTTGTAAACATTACCTTAATCAAAAAAAAGGGGGGGGAAGAAAAAAATCTTCCCTCCCCCTTTTTTTGTTCTAAATTTAACGTAATCGTTTTTGCCCTTCGGACTGAATTCGCTTAATCATGTGATACAACCCTGTAGAGCGATTGGGTGAGAGTTGTTGTAATAAACCAATTTCACCTAAAAAATCCAACGGGGTTGTCGCCACTTCTTCGGGTGTTCGGCCATTATAAATTCTAAGCAACAATGCAATTAAGCCCGATACAATGGCCGCATCACTTCTGGCCTGCATAAAAAGACGACCGTCTTTTTCTTCAATATGAATCCATACCTGCGATTGACAGCCATGAATACGATTTTCATCGGTCTGAAATGATTCGTCTAAATTTTGCAGCTGTTTTCCCATATCAATCAAGTATTTATAACGATCTTTTGGGTTTTTAAAATGGGTAAAGCGTTTAACCAAATCGGCTTTGGTCTCTTCAATGCTTTGTGTGGGCGCGGTAAAGTTCACAAGGCGTTCCTATTATTCTGTTGTTGACTGCGCATAGTGTACCAAATAAAAAAGCATCAGTTTAAATGGTAACTTACCGGCACTTCAATTCGCCACTGTGCGCGCACAATTTCCTTTGGAAAAGGCTTGAATTGTTGGTTCATTTTGAGCTGAAAAATTTGTAGTGCGGCGTTGTCCAGCAGTTGGCGATTTGAAGATTCGATAATGCTTAAACGGGTAATTTGGCCATTAGGCAATAGGGTGAACTGAATTAATACCTCTCCTTGCCAGTTACGGCGCTTGGCGCGTCTTGGGTAGCTGTTATGAGCGTGCTGCGCAATAATGGCATTGAGTTCACTTAAGTAGCTTTGTTCGGCTTGTGCGGATACGTTAGGGTCTACTATGAGTGGAGCAGGTTCTTTTAAGGGCTCGCTGGCGGTCTCTTGAATAGGGGGGGGGAGAATTTTAGTTGAAACCTCTGGCGTGGTTTCAGCATGGGGTGTTGGGGGGAGCTTCGGTGGCTCTTGTTGTTTTACGATGGCTTTTTTAGGGGGGGGAGAAATTTTAACGGGTATTTTGTTAGGTTTTGGTGGCACCGTGGGTTCTTTGATAGACACTTCTGGTATTGGAGCTTCTTGTTTAATTATCTCTTCAATAGGAGGGGTAACGGGTTCGACAGGTTCAGGTGGTGTCGCTTCAATTATGTTGGGAGCGGGCTCTACGACCATCACTTCGTTTTGAAACATCGAGAGTGTTACTGGAACGGTGGTCAGTTTAACCAACTCTTTCTTTGAGTCTGCGCTGGAGGAATACCACATATAGCCGAAAAACAGCGCTAAAGCGTAGAGAGAAATCGCAACCAGAAAGGCTTTTTTAGCGGGTGTGAATCGGGTCATTCTATTACGATTCGCTTGCTTTGGTTAAGATGGTGAGCTTATCGAGTTGCTGTTGTTTTAAGGCATCAATGAGTTGCACAAAGTGACCAAACTCCGCTTTTTTATCCACTTGAATCACAATACTTTGTTCGGTGGTCAGAGTTTTAATAAAATCGAGTGCAAAGATTTTCGTTTGAGGGGTTTCATCAATGTAGAGTTGGTTGTTATGATCCAGATGAAAGTAGACGGGCGTGCTATCTTGTTCTGGCACATAGGCGTGTGTGCTATGGGTTTCAGGCAACTCAATATTTAAACTGTCTTTTACAATAAAACTGGCGGTCATTAATACAATTGCCAGCAAAACCAGTATGACGTCAATCAGAGGAATGACATTGATGCTATCAAATCGTTTCATAACGTCTCGAGTTATTTTGAGGGGATGTTGGATGGATCGGCACGATAGAGGGCGTTAAAGACATCCACTTTTCGATTGAGTCCGTTGTACGACATAATACACGGAATGGCCACCGCAATACCCGCAGCGGTGGCTTTGAGTGCTAATGCCAGTCCGGTCATAATGGCACCGGTGTCTAAGTTGTGATCTTGTCCGAGTTCGTAAAACGTAATTAAAATACCAATTACAGTGCCTAATAGCCCTACATAAGGTGCATTGGCACCAATGGTTGCCAATGTGGTTAAGTTTTTAGTCAGTGCAATATTAAGATATTCGGCATGACCAAATTGTTGCAATTGCAAGCTCTTATAAAAAAACAGCCGTTCAAAGGTGATCCATAAGGCAATAAATCCCATGAGTCCTAATAGGCCAAATACGGTGATATCAAGGTAGGCTTTTAAAAATTCCATGCGTTACAAACTTCTCATTATTTTTGATGCGACTATTTTAGCTTTATTTAGGGGAGTAAATTAGTAAAAAAATCATAAAATAGTATGGATTTATTATGATTATATAAGCATTTAATTAATTGTTTCACTCTGTTGTTTAGGGTGTTAGAATCAAATCTGATTTTAGGTTTTGTGTCTTGATTAGGAGAGTGTAAATGAAACGCCGTGAACTATTAAAAACAGCTTTGGGAGCCTCGATAGGCTTAGTCGGAATGTCAGCCTTAAAGCCATTGTATGCCAGTGATGCCATGATGATTAAAGCAGATCCTATGTATGATGTGCCTGTGACTAAAGTGACCGACAGTTGTTATTACATTCTTGCCAAAGACCCAGAGCCTACACCTGAGAATCACGCCTTCTTTAATAATCCGGGGTTTGTGGTGACCAGTGAAGGCGTGGTGGTGATAGACACTGGCAGTTCCGTACAAATTGGTGAAATGGTGTTGCGTCAAATCAAAACCGTAACCGATAAACCTGTGGTGATGGTGATTAATACCCACTATCATGGCGATCATTTTTTAGGCAATCACGCCTTTGTGGCGGCGTATCCTGATGTTCCTATCTATGCACACCCTGCGGCCATTGAAAATATTAAAGCCGATGGCGGTGATTTTTGGTACGGGTTTATGCAACGTAATTCCAATAATGGCATTACAGGTACGGTGATTACATTGCCGAATAAAACCTTTGAAGGCGGAGAAACCATTAAAGTAGGTGACAAAACCTTAAAGATTCATCAGTTTGGTGTGGTGCATACCGAATCGGATTTAATTGTTGAAGTGGTTGAAGATAAAGTGGCGTTTATGGGGGATACTGCCATGCGTCGAGTGGCCAATATGGCTGATGGTTCATTTGCTGGCACCATTGAAGCGATGAAAAAAGCGCGCGCTTTAAAGTGCGATCACTATATTGTAGGGCACGGAATTCATGATGATGCCACGATCTGCAAAGACATGCAAACCTTCTGCGAAGCCATCTATAACAATGCCGAAGTCTACTATGAAGAGGGGCTATCCGATTTTGAAATGAAACCCAAAATTATGGACGACCCCTTTATGAAAAATGTGGCCAGTCAGTGGCCTGGTTACGATAAAACCTTGGGTGTCTTTATCTCATTGGCCGTCGCAGAAGTGGAAGACAATCTGTTTTAAAGAGACCTTTGCACGAAAGGATTCACGGATAAAAAAGGCTAAAATATGCCTGATTTTCGTTGAAAACCTTGCGAATAGCTAGCTATTCCCTGCGTTTTCCGCCTCAATCAGTCAAATTTTCTCTCTTTTTTCTCTCGCGCCCCTTTCATGCAAAGGTCTCTTAAAGATAATCAGGTCACGCGCTCAATGGCATTAATCAGTTTTGTGGGATTAAATGGTTTCACTATCCAGCCCGTTGCCCCCAATCTTCGGCCTTCATCTTTCATCTCTTGGCTTGCTTCAGTGGTTAGCATAAGGGTGGGGGTGTACTTTCCGTTAGGGTGTTGTCGTAACTTTTCTAAAAATTCTAATCCGGTCATGATTGGCATATTAATATCAGACAGGATCACATCAAATTTTTGTTGTTCTACGGCCTGTAACCCTTCTAAGCCATTTTCGGCAAACGTTAACTCATAGTGTTCTTGTAACACTTGGTTGACCAGCTTACGCAGCGAACGTGCGTCATCGACATAGAGTACTTTTTTCATAGAAAATATCCTTCTTTGATGTGGTGTTTTGACAACAGTCGTGAAAAAGTGTATCTCAAATCGAAGAGGAGGAAGAGACGTTTTAAACAATAATTCTAAGTAATTTCCTTTAATTAGGTGAAAGAAGCTTGTTAGGTTGGTATCATAAGCGCTGTTTATAATAATGTTCGTCATAAAACAAAGGAATTTGCATGTTACAAAGTATTCGTGATCGCGCTCAGGGATGGATCGCTTGGGTGATTGTCGGATTAATTATCCTAACATTTGCGTTATTTGGGATTG
>JAKITH010000052.1 GCA_021648185.1 Thiomicrorhabdus sp.
TCTACCAACACCCGTATGCCGTTAGTAATGCCTCACGTAATATCAATATCAACTTGATCTCGATGCATCGCTATATGAAAGATGTAGTGCTCGCCGAAAATGAAGCGCAATTACGCACCGCAAAAGAGCATGTAGATCTGTATGAAAAAAGAGTACAAGACAATTTTAATGTTATTTTTGATCGCTACTTAGGAGACCAAAAAGACATTCAAGCCGTTTACAGTGCCTTTTTAAACTGGAAAGCCATCCGAGACGAAGTTATTTTCTTAAAAACCCAAGGAAAAAACCAAGAAGCGGCTCATATTACAAAAAACAAAGGCGCAAAACATGTCGCACTCTTAAATCAAGAGACCCAAAAACTCATTGATTTTGCAGATAACAAAGCCAAAACATTTTTTAACAATGCTGTTCAAGCCAAAAACAACGCGCTCACGGTTATTATTACACTCTTTATCTCCACGGTACTCTCTTCTCTCTTTATCGCCTTTTACTCCTTAAGGCGCTTAGGTAAAGCCCAAAAAGATATTAAAAGCCGCATGTACTTGATTGATCAAAATATTTTAATGGCCAAGTTTGATACTCAGGGTGTTTTGCTCGATATTAGCAGCAAATTATGCCGTTTTTTAGGCGTCTCAAAACGAGATATTATTGGACAAAAATCTCATTTTTTTATTGCCAATAATACATGTAATGTGCAACCAGAAGATATTTTAACCACCGCATCAACGGGGACGACATGGGAAGGCGAACTCTGTATTAAAACCCCAGACAACCACTTAAAATGGATCCATTCTGCGGTACACCCTGAACTGGATGCCAACTACAATGTGTGTAGCTATACCAATATCATTCAGGATATTTCAGATCGTAAAGCCATTGAAGAGCTCTCCATTACCGATCCGCTCACCAAGCTCTATAATCGCCGTCATTTTGATCAAATTCTTGAAAAAGAGCTACGGCTTGCCGCCCGACATCAAAGCTCGGTTAGCCTGGCCATTATTGACATTGATTACTTCAAAAAATACAACGACTGCTATGGACATCCGGCGGGAGATCAAGCACTGGTTCAAATTGCACAAGTCTTTTCTCAGTCACTCAACCGCCCAAATGATTATGTTTTTCGATTAGGGGGGGAGGAATTTGGATTTATTTTTTCTGACGTTAACCATGAACAAACCGTTCACTTTTTAGATCATATTAGAACCCAAGTCGAATACCTCAATATTTCCCATGCTGAGAGTGATGTCGGAGAGCACGTAACAATTTCAATCGGTGCGCACATCAGTAGCAATGACCACCGACTGGACAATAGCCAACTGTACATTAAAGCGGATGAGGCACTGTATCAAGCCAAACTCAAACGTAACCAAGTTGTTGTGACCAACCAAGTTAAATTTGAAGTCATGCAAGCTTTTATTTAAAGCCAAATAGGGGGGAAAAAATATTTCAAATATTTTCTTTCCCCCCTATCTGTTTTACCAGCCATTCTGTAAAATCAGTTTTTTAGATTTATATTTACAGAGACCTTTGCACAAAAGGTCTCACAATTTTTTACAAGGTATACATGACAAAACTAACATTGTGGCTAACAACGCTATTACTAACTTTACTGTCCATCTCCGTTTGGGCGGAACCATCCGAAGCAACCGCAACCCCCTTTGAACAAGGCGTAGAACACTATAATAATGAAAACTATAGCCAAGCCTACAATATGCTACTGGAGAGTGCCAGCAAACAAAATGACCAAGCTCAGTTTTTGGTCGGCCACATGGCACTCTTTGGCATTGGTACTGACAAACAACCTCAAGAAGCACTCAAGTGGCTCACCTTATCTGCGAGTGCAGGTAACGCCAATGCACAAAGTTATATGGGGACTATTTATCTAAAAGGCGAGTTCGTTCAACAAAGTCATACAGAAGCCGCTAAATGGCTCTTACTGGCGGCTGAAAACGGTGTGGCAGAAGCCCAAAACAACTTGGCGCATTTATTTATCAATGGTCAAGGCGTTGACGTTTCAATGGAACAAGCTTTTAAATGGTTTGAAAAAGCGGCAGAACAAGAACTCTTAGATGCCAAATTGAGCTTAGGGTTAATGTATGAACAAGGCCTCTATGTTAAGCAAAATTATCAAAAAGCGGCACAACTGTATCAAACCGCCGCAGAAAAAGGGGCGCCACAAGGGATGCATAATATTGGAATGATGTTACTCTATGGACACGGCTTTGAAAAAAATACCGAAAAGGCCTGTAATTTTTTCACCACGGCGGCTCAATTAGGATTTCAAGATTCCATTGATAATTTAAACCTCCTCATTAGCCAAGGCGTATGCCAACCGATAACCACCCCCTATTCAAACCCAGCGCACTCCGTGAACAGTGGTTTTACTGATTTTTGATCGTTTTTCCGAATAAGAGACCTTTGCATGAAAAATACACTCGTTTTATTCATCAGTATTATGACGTTAAGTGCTTGCAGTACCGTGCAAGAGGTGCAAATTATTCAAACAGGCATCAACAGCTATGAAATTACTAAAACAGATTCTTACTACGAAGGATCTGGGGTCTTACAAAAAGAGATCTCCCGAAAAGCAATGGGCTTTTGTCGCTCTTTAAAAAAACGACTTCATACCATCTCGGTACATGAAACCAAGCCCCCTTTTACCGGCAGTAAAGTGCCAATGGCGGAAATTAAGTTTGAGTGTAAGGATCGAAAACACTAACTTTCTCTCTAATGACGATGATAAAAACGCATTTCAAGCATCAATAGAATACTGGCAATCGGCTGGTTAAAGCCATCGTCTTCCCGCCACGTTAGTTTTGGCTCCAACTCAGCAAACAACCACTCTTTATAGAGTTTTTCTCGCCAATTCATCCCTGTGGCCAATTCTTGAAATTGCATGGCGCCAGACGCATTATCCCACTGGCCTCGAAGGTAGTAAGCATGCACTCGATGGGCATTTAATTTATTAAACAGTACCGCTTTTTGGTTGATCTGAGTGTATTCATCATCATTCCACCAAATGGCGGCCGTTTGACTGCGTAATAAGATGTCTTTACGATAATCAAAGTCAAAGGTTTGCTTTAAATCCAGTGCACCACCTCGCGCGGTACTCCAAAAGGTATTTTGAGTTAAACGACTGGTTAATTCGGTCGTTAAACGCTTACGATAACGCAATTTAACCCGAATAAAAGGGCTGTATTCAATCAGGCTGGAGGCATTTAAGCCAATATCAATATTGGCTTTGGTATTCTCCATTTCAAACAGCTGATAAAGCGCACCTAATGAATTGGCATTATTGTCATCCAGCGTGCCTGTATTGGCAAGATTAGTGGACTCCCCAATACTGGATAAGGTTTGAGGCGTATCGACAAGTGTTTGTTCAAAAGAAGCAATAAACAGCTTCCAACGATAATGGGTTCTAGGCAGGTCGATTTGGGCGCGAACATTGGCTGACGTTTCTAAGTTTCCAGAATCATAAAGCACCACAGGCAACAAGATGTCCAGTTGACTCCCTTTAAACGTGACATTCGTGGTATCCCGTCCAAAAAACAGGTCAATGGCCTCCCCTGTATCGTTCACGTACTTACCCATCGTTTTCTGCGCGTCTTCCAACGCCTCTAAGGTTGAAAGCAGCCTCGTATTATCCGTTTGTTGAAACGTATACTCCAGAGAATCCTCAATGGGCTCTGCAAAGGTAATTATTGGCACGCAAACCAAGGTAAGGTTTATAATAATGCGCCACAGATACGGAGCCATTTTTAATAACACCTAACGCCCTCTTTTGCTTTTTATTGACGATTGCTCATCACGCAGTATTAAATAATCGCAAGTAACTTCCTACAACGTACGTAAAGAAACCAAATTCCATTAAACTATGACCTATCCTATAAAGCAAATATTGGCAGCTTATAACCCCCAAGAAGATCGTATTTTATTGACCATTGAAATGCAAAATCAACAGCTTTATTTAGGTTGGATCACTCGGCGATTTCTCAGTCTATTACTGCCCACGCTTCATGGTCAACACCCTATTACAGGGATCAGTATGTTTGATGAAAGTCATTACAAAATGAAAGGGCCACAAATAAAACACGCTCAAGAAGCAGTAACAAAGCTGAACACACCGGAATACCCATTAGGTGAATCACCACTCCTATTTTCAAAAATCAGTTTTAGTGCACTTAAAACAGACCACGCTATATTTGTTTTAGCCCCCAATACGGGACGAGGAATTGAACTCCCTTTTAACTCTGTCGTATTAAATCTTCTGCTTAAAGTACTAAAAGATCCGCTAAAACAATCCGATTGGGCATTAGAACATAACGGAATTTACGGGGTTCCATCGCAGAATTTATTGCAATAATTAAGAGGGGGGGGGATTTATGTCGAAAATGCGATGCCAAATAGAATAATGACACCTATCCAATGATTCTGTAAAAATACATTAAAGGCCAATTTGGCATCCTGTTGTGCCAAGCGTTTTAAGTCAAAGAGAAACCAACCTAAAACCACCAGTAAGCTGACATAATAACTGCTGCCTAACTCAAACAACTGTCCTACCCAAACCAGTAAACCAAGCATCATCAGTTGAAACAGTGCCATCCACTGCCATAGGTGCTTTGCAAATAAAATCGCCGTCGATTTCACGCCTATTTTGAGATCATCCTCCATATCGCCCACCGCATACGCGGTGTCATAAATTAAGGACCAAATAAGTGTTGCCAAAAAGAGTGGCCAAACCTGCCAAGGTACCTCATTCAATACGGCAGCAAATGCCATCGGGATCGCCCATGCAAATGCCGCGCCTAAAAAAGCCTGAGGCCAGTGCGTATGACGCTTCATAAAGGGATAAAGAACGGCTAGAAAAACTGCGCCAAATGACAGCCAGATGGTTAATGTGTTCAATGACAGCACCAGCAAGAATGCGGTAAGACACAATAAAGAAAACAATATTAGGGCTTCTTTTGAACCGATTAATCCAGTCGCTAACGGACGATCACGCGTACGTGCGACTTGCCCATCCAGATGTCGATCGGCATAGTCATTAATCACACAACCTGCTGAGCGCATGAGAATCGCACCCAAAATAAAGACCACGAGTAGATGAAGGTCTGGCAGCCCTTCAGAGGCCAACCACAATGCCCATAAAGCAGGCCACAACACTAAATAGATACCAACGGGTTTATTGATGCGTGTTAACGCGATATAGCCTTGTAATTTAGTCATCAGGCTCAAGTTCATGCAATAGCGTTTGAATTTCGGATACTGCGTCTTGGCTGGTCTCTAAAAATGCAGTTGCCACACCCTGTTTATCAAAGTAGCGTAGCGTGATAGAAGAGTGCGATTTCTGCCAAGTGATTTCATAACCCCAGCCCACCAAGTGGGTTTGCCCTGCATCTTGATGGGATATCACCCACTGGTGGGCTAACATACTTTTCTTAAATAACTCACAAAGCTGAGGGTCTAAGGTAAGAAGCTTCATACTCATATTCAGTCCTCTTCATTATGACTTAACAGGAGGAGTCCACCCTTTAATCGTTACCTGCTTGGAACGACTTAAGGTAAGTTCATTGGCTGGCGCGCACTTAGTAATCGTAGAGCCCGCACCAATGGTGGCACCCGATTCAATTTCAACGGGGGCAACCAACTGCGTATCCGAGCCGATAAAGACATTATCTCCAATAATTGTCTGGTGCTTATTCACGCCATCATAATTACAGGTAATCGTTCCTGCCCCGATATTTACATGACTTCCCATCTCGGTATCGCCAATGTAACTCAAGTGACTCACCTTAGAGCCTAAGCCCATTTTAGATTTTTTGATTTCAACAAAATTACCAATTCTGACTTCATCCGCTAGCTCGGTACCGGGTCGTAAACGAGCGTAGGGACCAATAGAGCAATTTTGTCCTACAATACAATCCTCTAAATGACTGAAAGGGTGAATATGCGTGTTTGCCGCCACTTGAACGTTCTTTAAGATGCAGTGTGCGCCCACGGTTACATTTTCACCCAATACCACATTTCCTTCTAACACAACATTCACATCCAATGTAACATCGGTCGCGACCGTCACCTCGCCACGAATATCTAAACGAGTTGCATCAACCACCGTGGCACCATGTAGCATCAGTCGCTCTGTACATTGTCGCTGGTACTGGCGCTCAAGGTTTTGTAACTGTAATTTATCATTAACACCCAGTACTTCGGTCTCTAAATTTGGCTGTGTGGTTTGAATTGAAAATCCATCGGAGACCGCCATCGCAATAATATCGGTTAAATAATACTCCGCTTGCGCATTATGATTTTCTAAAGCAGAGAGCCAACGCTTCAATTGAGCGCCTTTCACCGCCATAATGCCTGTATTCACCTCTTTGATGAGTAATACTTGCTCACTGGCATCCTTTTGCTCGACAATGGCTTGAACGGCGTGCTGTGCATCACGAACAATACGACCATACCCCGTTGAGTCTTCAAGTGTTACCGTTAATAACGCTAAAGGGTGTTGCTCATCCACTAAATCTAATAATCGGTTTAAAGTTGATGCTTCCGTTAAGGGAACATCACCGTATAAAATTAACACGGTATCATCGTCCAAATAGTGCTCATTGGCCTGAACCACCGCATGACCCGTACCCAGCTGCTCTTCTTGCAAAGTAAAAATAAGATTATGACCCCGCACTTGAGATTGAACCATTTCCGCACCATGACCAATCACGGTAATAATTTCATCGCAATTCAATGTTTGAGCCGTATCAATAACATGCTGTAAAAGTGGTTTTTGTGCCAAGGGCTGCAATACTTTCGGGAGATTAGAGCGCATACGAGACCCTTTACCCGCCGCTAAAATAACAACTTTTAAAGCCATGTTTTTTCCTATAATAAAAAATAAATAAGAGTTTAATATTTTTAAAAAATAACAAATTGATTCTATCTATTTTTTAAAAACACTAGAGAAAAAAAAAGCGCCATAAGGCGCTTTTTTTATAAGGGGAAGAGTTAGGAAATCCCAGTCTTTTGCAAGCGATCTCTTAATTTAGAAATAGCTTGAATTTGAGCAACGGCCTCGGCAAGTTCGACTTGCGCACGTGCGATGTCTATTTCAGAATTCGCATTGGTCATTGCTTCTTCAGCACGCTGCTTAGCTTCTTTGGCTTTCGCTTCATCCAAATCAGCCGCTCGAATTGCCGTATCCGCAAGGATCGTTACAACTGAAGGTTGAATTTCGATGATTCCGCCATTAATGTAGAAATGATCTTCTTCATCACCACTAACCACACGTACAATGCCAGGCTTTAATTGGCTTAACAACTGGGAATGGTGAGGCAGAATGCCTATCTCACCATTGGCCGCCTGTGCAAAAAGCATTTCCGCTTTACCAGAAAAAATTTCTCCTTCTGCACTAACAATATCTACTTGCATTGAGAAGCCCATAACTGATTACCCTTTATACTTTTTAGCTT
>JAKITH010000053.1 GCA_021648185.1 Thiomicrorhabdus sp.
GCCACTTTTGCAGCGTTATTATCAACTCCTAAGGCATTGGCTGCTAACGCACCACCAATCGCGGCTACAACGGTAATGGCATTTTTATCGGTCTCACGAGTTTGCCCTGTATTGGTACAGGCTGAGGTTAAGCCTAGCACGCTGATAATGGCGGCTGTTCCGATGAGTTTTGAATTGATTTTTACCATGTTGGATTCTCTTTTTGCTTTATAAAATGGTGCTACTTGAATTCATAATAAGGATTTACTTTATTAAATACAAGCGTATTAAGAGTGTTGTCATGTTGTTGTGGGGGTGTTTAAAAATTATTCCCCCCCCTTATTGCTTTTTTCTATCTGCGGATTAGGGTTATAGTAATACAATCGTAGCGAGTCCTAAAAAGACAAAGAAGCCTATGGAGTCGGTGACGGTGGTCAGCATAAGTCCAGACGCGAGTGCGGGATCAATTTTCATTCGCTGTAAAATAAGAGGGATCACCGCTCCTGCTAAAGCGGCCACTAATAGATTGATCATCATAGCTGTACCAAAAATAGCACTTAATGCCCAGTCATCAAATAAAAATAGTACTGCAATGGCGGTTACGGTGGCCCAAATTAAACCATTAAACAGTCCTACTGTGGCCTCTTTAATGAGCAGTGAGCGACTGTTGCTTTTGGCCAGTTTACCAGTGGCTAAGGCACGAATAACAATGGTGGCGGTTTGTGTGCCGGCAATTCCGCCCATGCTGGCAATGATGGGCATTAAGATGGCCAGTGCCACGATTTGCTCGATGGTGGCATCAAACAGACTGATAACCATTGAAGCAAAAATGGCGGTGAGTAAGTTAATGCCCAGCCAAAAGGTTCGGCGTTTTGCGGTACGGGTGGCGGGGGCAAAAATATCGTCCTCCTCATCCAGACCCGCGCTGGCCATTTGAATGTGTTCGGCCTCTTCACGAATGATATCGACCACGTCATCAATGGTGATACGGCCTAAAATTTGATTATTTTCGTTAACGACCGCCGCAGAAATCAGGTCATTTTTTTCAAAAACATGCGCGACTTCTTTGGCAGGAAGGTAGCTTTGAATAGCAGGGGTATCGGTTTCTAATACCTCTTGAACTAATTTATCTTCGTCATTTACCAGTAAGCTGGTCAGCTTTAAGGTGCCTACATAGTGGTCGTCACGGTCACGTACAAAGAGCTCGGCGGTGCTGTCAGGAAGTTCTCCCAGTTTGCGTAAGTAACGTAAAACAACCCCCAGTGTAATGTCAGCACGAATGGTAATGAAATCCATGCTCATTAATCCACCGGCGGTATCTTCAGGGTAGCTTAATGCGGTCTCAACAGCAATTCGTTCAACGGGTTCAAGTGAATCCAGTAGCGCTTGTTTGGCGCTGGGTTCCAAGGACTGTGCAATGTCGGTAATGTCATCGGCTTCTAAGTCGTCGGTGATTTTAGTGAGTTCATGGGTTTGTAATGACTCTAAAAGCTTAGCACGTACTTCGTCATTGGTATGGGTAAGTATCTCCCCTTGTTGCTCACTGTTTAAGCACTCCCATAAAATTTGACGCTCTTTGGGGGGGGTCGATTCCAGCAGTTCGGCAATTTCTTCAGGCACCAGGGAGGAGAGCAGGTCAGATACCTGATCAAGGTGTTGGCTGTTAACGGCTTGTAATAGCTGATCTGCCAGTTTGCTTTTTTCAATAACAGAGTGTTGTACTGCCATATTTTCCTCCGTCTACATAAAATTATACTCAGGCGTTATTGTAGCAGGACAACGGGCGGTGGTAAGGGGGAAACGGCTGGGTGATATGAATTTAATTGGGTAAGAGAAGTAAGGTGGAAGTGAGTTGATGAATATTAGAGGATCTTAAGCGTTATATTCGCTTAGGGTATTTAACCTAAGCGAATAAAGTGGGTGTTTAGGCTTCTTCAACGGCCATGTGTTTTACACCACCCGATTTGCGGTTATGGTTACTGATTTTTTCTTTGTGTTTGATGATTTGTCGATCAAGTTTGTCGACTAATCCATCAATTGAGGCATACATATCTTCGGTTTGGTGCTGGGCAAATAGATCGGCACCAGAGACATGAACCGTAGCTTCGGCTTTTTGAGATTTTTTTTCAACGGCTAGAATGACGTGAACATTGGTCACATGATCAAAGTGACGTTCTATTTTTTCTAACTTTTCCGTTGTGTAAGTACGAAGTGCTTCGGTGATGTCAACATGATGGCCTGTAATATTAATTTGCATTGTGAATCGCTCCTTTATGTAGTTTTTTTTGCGATATAGGTTGGTTTAATCGGTACAAAAAAACCAACTCTTGAGTTCGATTATACCACCGAGATTATGAATTTGAACAAAAAATATAGGCTACGATGGATAGGGGGGGGAGAAAATTTAGAGGATGTTTGTTTCGACTCTTTTTTGCTGCAAGGTGAGGCTTATTTAAAGTCATCGCCTAGGTAGACGCGTTTTACCTCGGGATGTTCTAGAATCTCTTGGGGGGTGCCTGTTGCTAAGATGGTTCCATTATGCAGTATATAGGCATGGTCGCACACGCCTAAAATTTCTCGTACATTGTGGTCGGTAATTAAGACCCCTATATTTTTTTCTTTTAGGTGCAAAATAATGCTTTGAATGTCTTTGACTGAGATGGGATCTACGCCGGCAAACGGTTCATCCAGTAAAATAAATCGAGGCTCCATGGCTAACGCACGGGCAATTTCAACTCGGCGTCGTTCCCCACCAGAAAGGGCTTGTCCAGGTTGCTCTAAAATGTGCCCTATTTGTAAGTCATCAATGAGTTTTTGAAAAATGGTCGCTCTTTGGTCTCGATTGAGTTCTGGACGCATTTCTAATATGGCGTTAATGTTTTCAGCAACGGTGAGCTTGCGAAAGACTGAGGCTTCTTGTGGCAGGTAGCCAACGCCCAATTTAGCGCGTTTATGAATGGGAAGGTCGGTAATCTCTTGTTCGTCAATAAAAATATGACCCGCATCATTTGCAACCAGCCCGGTCATCATATAAAAGGTGGTGGTTTTTCCAGCCCCATTGGGGCCAAGTAAGCCAACAACTTGCCCGCTGTAGACATCAATATCAACCGAGGTGACGACTTGTCTTTTTTTGTAGCTTTTTGCAAGACCACGGGCATAAAAATGTGCCATTTTCTTATTCCTTATTGTCCGAGGATGTTTTTGGCGTGGCAGGGTCAAAGGTCACGGATACACGGTCTTGACCGTCCTTGCTTCCTTTTGCCATTAGGGTTTGTTTGCTCACGTCGTAAAAAATATTACTGCCCGTAATGGTGTGTTTTCCGGGCTGTTTTACTTGGGCGTTGCCAGAGAGCAAGATGGTTTTGTATTCGGTATTGTAGTGTATTAAATTGGCTTGACCGTTAATCCAGCTTTGGTCTACTTGGCTAAAGCGTTTAAATTTGGCGGGCGCACCATAGGCTTTAACCATCTCAAGCTGGCCATTAGGGTGGCTAATGGTCACGGTATCGCCACTTAGCTCTAGGCTGCCTTGTTGTATATGGACGTTACCCGTATAGGTACTGATCCCTGTTTGTTCTTGTACTTCTAAGCGGTCTGCGGTGATGTGAATGGGTTGCTCTTCATCTGGAACGGTCGATTCGGCTTGGGTGATTTGGCTAAATAGGCTCAAAAAACATAGAGTACAGAAGATGAAAAGAGGGCGATAGTGTGTGTTGATTGATTGCATGGCGGTGGTCTTTTTATGGGGCACTGGATGCGTTGATTGTGTTTGCTTGGTAGGTGCTTTGTACATTGGACATTAATTGGAATTGGCCATTTTCTAAGTTTGCATGAAGGCCAATCCCCGTGGTCACACTACCTGCTTGGGTTAGCGTAATTGTATCACGGCTTAACAGTTCTGCTTGGCTTGCATTGTAGGTTAAGTTTTGGGTATGCAATGTACTGGGAGCGCTCGGTGATAGGGTGTTATCATCTGTGATTTGGTATTGTGTTATTTTTACATCGCCAGAGAGTTGAATTGCTTCATCGTTTACGGTTTTACCCGTTTGACTGCGAATAATGGTCACGGTTGTTGGAGTCGTTAAGGTAATAATGGGTTGGGTGAACTGGCTGAGTTGGGTGGTTTTGTTGTAGTGCCATGTGGCGGTTTTAATCGTGTGTTGCTTTTGTGGCTGGTCACGGGAGAACTCCCATGTGGTGCTTTGCGTGGTGCTCCAGTGATAGAGCGCTGATGCATCGTCGGTTGTGGTTGGAGGTGGCGTGGCTTGGTCTGTTTGGTTAATCATCCAGAGCGCAACCAGTCCTAGAGTGAGGGTGAAGAGCGTGATGCGAAGGGTGGATAAGCGCATGTGAGGCTAGATGGTGTCTCTTAAAAAGAAGTCCATGTGTTGTTGCCAACTGTCTTGTGAGCGCATAATAATTTCGCAAGCTTCTCTGACACAGCCTTTTCCGCCATTAAAAGGGGAGACATAATCCACTCTTGATTTCACTTCATCGTCCCCATCGGCAGGGGTAATTGCGAGACCAATACGAATTAGGATTGGGAGGTCTAAAATATCGTCCCCAATATAGGCAATTTCATCTAACGAGAGGTTGAGATCTTCAACGAGCTTCAAAAAAGTAGGGAGCTTATCGGGTATGCCTTGATAAACATGCTTTACCTTTAAATCGTTCATTCGATTGGTCACCAGTTGAGATTTTCTGCCCGTAATAATGGCTATATCAACCTGACTTTTTTGCAACAGAACCATACCGTGACCATCTCGGGTATGGAAGGCTTTATGTTCTTGGCCGTCTTCGCTGTAAATGAGCATGTTGTTGGTGAGAACGCCATCCACATCTAAAATCAGCAGTTTAATTTTTTGGGCTTTTTGAGCAATTTCTTCTGAGATGAGCATGGGGTTTATCCTAGTTTCGAGGTTATGTTCCAGTGGTTCGTAAATAAACCATCGCTAAATATGCCACAAAACCAAACGTAAGTAAAAGCCCTTTTGGCGTATCAATGACTGCTTTGCCTTTTCGGGGCAGCGCAAACAGTAACATAATAAGGGTAAATCCAAGCATGACGGGCATGTCGATGGATAAAATTTCGGGTTCAAGCATGGAAGGTGCGAGTAGGGCAGGGACAGCCAATACCGCTAAAATATTAAATAAGTTAGAGCCAACAATGTTACCAATCATTAAATCGGCTTCCTTTTTACGAGCCGCAGCAATGGCGGCGGCCAGTTCAGGCAAGCTCGTGCCGACGGCAATAATGGTTAAGCCAATAACTACCTCAGAAATACCAAACGTTTGCGCAATATCGACCGCGCCCCAAACCATCATTTTGGCGCTGATCATTAAAATAATTAAGCCGCCAATGAGGTAAATAATACTTTTGTTCTTGGTGAGTTCAGGCGACTCCCCCACCTCTTCGAGCGTTTCTTGGGCAAGAGGATCTTTTGGGTCAATGGCTTTATTGGCTTTAATCATCCATCCCATGGTTAAAATGAGAGCGACCACCAAGATAATGCCGTCCATAAAGCCAAGTTCACCGTCTAAAACGAGTGCATAAGCCCCTAAGGAGATGGCCAGTAAGATAGGCAGTTCTCTTTTGAGTATGGATGATTTGACAACAATGGGAGCAATGAGTGCGGCCACTCCTAATACCAGTGCGATGTTCGCAATATTGGAACCCACGGCATTTCCGACAGCCAGTCCCGGGCTGCCGTCTAAAGAAGCAAGAACAGCCACCACGATTTCAGGCATAGAGGTTCCAAATCCTAAAACAACGACCCCTATGATAAGGGGGGATATTTTCATGTGCAGAGAGATGCTGGCGGCACCGTCAATAAAAATATCTGAACTCCACACGAGCAATGCGAGCCCAATAAGAAGTACGATGCTGGGGATAAGGAGAGTGCTTTCCATAGGTAAAATTACCGCTTAATTTAAGGGGGAGTTAAAAAAAAAGTGACATGATTATAGCGGAACTCGAAAGGAAATAAAAAATCTTTATGGCTTATGTGGCGTAACGTTATGACTGAAGGGCTCTGTAAGGTATTTAGAGAGGTCATTGAAGGTGAGTGGGGGCAAATGTTAAAAATAGTAAATGAATCCCTGTTTTAGCAAAAAGTTATACGTATAATGGTTTTCTAATTTTACTAAAATAGCTATTTTTGATTGAAATAGTTGGAGGCTTGAGAGGCAAACGTGAGCAGTCGGCAAGTGGGGTTAAAAATAGGCACTCTCGGCTGGCAACATGACGCTTGGCGAGAGACGTTTTACCCCGAGGATTTGCCGAGTTCATGGCAACTGGACTACTTTAGTAATGTGTGCCGTGTGGCATTGGTGCCTGAACACGAGTGGCAATCTTGGTCTCAAGAAGCGTTAACGGCTATTGTAGAGAGTGTCGAGGACGATTTTTCACTCTATTTTGCGCTTCAAAATGATTTGAATGGCGGCGTGGATAATGCGCAAACGATGGCTCAGTTAGCGCATGTTTTATCCGTGTTAGGCAACGTGGCTCAGGGTGTTGTGGTTTGGAGTGAAAAGCCATTTGATCAGTGCTACCTATTAACATTACCAGTAACACTGATCTCTTCGCAACACTGTTTATCGGAGTGGCAGTGGCAACAAAACGGGGTATGGATGTCGGGTAATCCGTTGGGGTTTGTGAATCAACTGCCACCAGAAGGAAGGTCTCAAGCGAGCTTGTTAACCGACTTTGTTGAAAGTTTGTCAAAGAATAATGAGCCCCTTAAAAGCAATTCGGTTGCTTTTATTGTAGGGGGGGAAGAAATAAACATGAAGCAGGTATCTGATTTAAAAACTATCGGAGAGTTGTTGGGCTATTAAACTGGTTAATCGCCTGTATAGAGGCTTCTGGTGTTTACTAAGATTATTGAGTGGATAAAAAGAGTATGACGGAAAAAACAGAGACACTGATTGAGATCAAAAATCTTTCGTTTTCTCGTGGAGAGCGTAAAATTTTTGATGACATTACCTTGTCAATTCCAAAAGGAAAAATTACCGCCATTATGGGGCCAAGTGGCAGTGGAAAAACCACGTTGCTGAAACTGATTGCAGGGCAGTTACAACCCGATTCGGGAGAGGTGTATGTTGAAGGACTCAATGTTCATCAGCTTTCTCGTAAGAAAATATATCAACTTCGACGTAAAATGGGCATGCTGTTTCAAAGTGGTGCCTTGTTAACCGATTTGAATGTATTTGATAATGTGGCGTTCCCACTCAGGGAGCATACAAAGTTGCCTGAAGAGATGCTGGAAGCGTGGGTGGTGATGAAATTACAGGCGGTGGGCTTGCGGGGGGGAAAACACTTGAT
>JAKITH010000054.1 GCA_021648185.1 Thiomicrorhabdus sp.
AATTCCCAATAAACGCGGAGCGCGTGTGCAACCTAAATATGTAACGTTGTATATTTCAGGAGGGCGCAAAGATAAAGTGCGCAAGGGCGATGTACTGGGTGCCATTACCAAAACCGCAGGGGTAGAAGGAAAACACATCGGTAAAATTGATGTGGTCGATCACTCAACCTATGTGGCTGTGGAGCCTGAATATGCACATCAAGTGGTGAGCAAGCTTAATCAAGGTAAAATTAAAGGCCGCAAGTTTAAGGTTGGGCGTTTGGTTTAAGGAGTAGGTGCATGACGTTTTTATCTCACCCCCAAAATAGACTCATTATTTGCATAGTGGTTTTTTTGGCGGGTGTTTTAATGACGGAGTTACGCCATGTAAATCTTCATAAACAAGAAATTAAAGCGCTGGAAAACCATTTTAATGAGTACTCATTGCAAGCGTATTTAGCACTGAAGCGTGGATTACAGCAAGAGGTTAACCGTTTAAAAAGCTTAGCGACCGTTTTTGATGTGGAAGAAAGTGTCTCTAGAGAGCTGTTTGATAAGTATGCCCAAGTGGTTGTTAGCACGGGGGTTTCAGTTCAATCTTTGCAGTGGATACCTATCGTGAAGGGTATTGATAGAGCAAAGTTTGAACAGAATATTCAAGCAGAGGGTTTTGAAAGTTTTACCATTAAGTCGATTCAAAATGACGAGTTTATTCCAGCGAAAGAGGCCTATGAATATGCCGTGGTGAACTATATCTACCCTTTTGAAGGCAATAAAGTGGCTCTGGGGTTGGACGTTTATTCTTCTCAAAATCAGAAAAATGGCTTGCTGTGGGCTGCGAGCTCAGGAAAAATGATCGCCTCCCCTCCCGTTAAGCTGGTACAAGCACCGATGCAAAGTCCTTCTGTGATTTTGTCATACCCTATTTATAACTCAAGTAAGGATATTCAAGGTTATGTAACCCTTGTGTTAAATATAGATTTTTTCTGGAAAACTGTACTCCGTTCAATGGGAACGGATGCCAGTTTACATTATCGATTATATGATCAAGATGTAAAAGATCTCCCCTATTTAACGTCTGTTAAAGAGAGCTTAGATAAGGGGGGGGAGCTTTTTCGATCACATACCTTTTTAATTCCCATAGGGGAGCGCTCATGGCAGTTTCAGGTAATGGGCGATCTTACTCAGTTGTCTGAATATAAAAGCTATGGTCAAGATGAACATTTTGTTTACTTTATTTGGGGGGGGAGCTTAAGTGCGTTATTTGCAATATTTGTTTTTATTTGGTTGAAATTAGCCCATGAAAAGCAGATAGCATTGCACAAACTGAAAGCGCAAGAGCAACGTTATCGAGCGTTGTTTGAACAGAGTTCCAATGCGTTTTATTTATTGGATTATGAGGGTAATATTTTAGATGTAAACTCAGAAAGTATTCATTTAATGGGGTATTCTAAAACACAGTTTTTAGCCATGAATTTTTCAGAAATTGATTCTAATTACGCTTTGGATAAACTGGAGCAAATATGCGACCTTAAAACACAAGCCAGTAAGTGTTTCTTTGAAAGTCACCATCAGCGCCAAGACGGACGTTTTATCCCTGTTGAGGTGAGTGTGAGTCAGTGTACGATTAACTCAGAATTTTTTATTAGTTTGTTTGTTCGAGATTTAACGGTACGTTTAAGCTATCAAGAGCTTGAGCAAGCGGTAGATCAATCAATGAAAGCACTGGAAGCGCAAAAAAAGGCATTTCAAACGGTGTTTGAAAAATCCGCAGACGGTATCTTTATCACCGAAGGACGGCATGTGGTTAACTGCAATGAAGCCACATTAAAAATATTTGGTTACGCCTCTAAAGAAGCGCTTTTATCGCATCCTAATCGAGTATTTGCGCCAAAGTATCAGCCCGATGGCGAACTCTCTTACCGTAAAGGAAATCGAATGTTAGCAATCTGTCATGAACAGGGATTTCATCGTTATGAGTGGGTAAATAGACGCTCAAACGGAGAGCTGTTTTGGTCAGATGTGGTACTGACCTCCATTGAGTACTACGGAAAACCCGTGATTCATATTGCCTTTCGTGACATTACGCAACGTAAAAAACTGGAAGCCGAAGCGATGGCTGCCAAAGAGACGGCAGTTCAAGCGAACTTGGCAAAATCGGAATTTTTGGCGAACATTTCACACGAAATTCGTACGCCATTGCATGGGATTTTAGGCTATGCGCAAATGGGCAGTACTCGTATAGAGTCTTTAAACCAAGAAAAATTGAAACGTTACTTTGATACGATTCACAGCAGTGGACAACGTTTATTGGTGTTGTTAAATGATGTATTAGATTCTGCAAAACTGGAGTCTGGGCTTATGAAGTTTCAGTTTCAAGTTCAAGATATCAGTGTGGTGATTGCGCAGTGTATTCGTGAGCAAGAAGCATTACTAAGTACTAAGCAGAATGTAATTGTATTTTCAGGGTTTGCACGGACGGCTTATTTCGATAACATTCGACTGGCGCAAGTGTTGAGTAATCTGATCAGTAATGCCATTCGTTTCTCTCCAGAAAGGGGAGAAATTTTAATTCAGACCGAACAGGTTGGAGAACATGAAATAAGCGTCTCGATTATGGATGAAGGGCCAGGGTTTGATTCCGATGAGATGCAACATGTATTTGAACACTTTGTACAAGGGCAAAAAAACAATCACTTGGCGGATGGAACAGGGTTAGGGTTGGCCATCAGCCGTGAAATTATCCAGGCACACCATGGTCGTATTTGGGTTGAAAATCGTTTGAAAAGCAGTCAAGTTATAGGTGGTAGTGTGCACTTTACGTTAATGGTCGATAAAAAATCGTGGTCAAACAATGCTGGCTAATCTAACAGATACACAACAAAAACCGTATATTTTAGCGGTGGACGATGAACCGATTAATCGCCTTTTATTAGAAGATTTGATTGAATCACGTTATGAACTTAACGTGGTCGATAGTGGACAGGCGTGTTTAGCATCGGTAAAAGAGCGATTGCCGGAACTTATTTTATTGGACATCAGCATGCCTAATATGGATGGCTTTGAAGTCTGTCGTTTGTTAAAGCAAGACCCAGTAATGGGTAGCGTCCCCATTATTTTTTTAACCGCACGAATCAGCATTGAAGACGAGCGCAAGGGATTGCTATTGGGGGCGGTGGATTACATTACCAAGCCTTTTTCAGAGTCCATATTACTGGCGCGTATTGAGACCCATGTTGAGTTAAACCGAACGCACACGCTATTGGAACAGAGTTATGCTTCGGTTAAAAAAGATCAAGATTATATTGAATACATTATGCAGACTATGAGAGAAGATGAGCGCTTTAGTGCAGATAGTCTTGCCATGGCCATTTCACCGGTAGAACGTAGTAATGGTGATATTGTACTGTCGGCATTGGCTCCCAACGGACACCGTCATTTGTTAATTGGTGACTTTACTGGGCATGGACTTTCTGCCGCGATTGCAGGGCCATTGGTAAGTTCGCTGTTTTATATTCAAACGGAGCAGGGAATATCACTTGATCGAATCATAGAACGCATTAATTTAGAACTGTTTTATAAGTTGCCTGCGGAAGTGTTTATGGCGGCGGTTTGGCTGGATTGGAACCCTCAAACCAATCAAGTCACCTTGTGGAATTGTGGCATGCCTCCCGTATTGCATTTTAGGGGGGGAGAGAAAATAGCACAATATGATTCCGTATTTTTACCATTAGGTATACAGGCGTGCTTAATTGAGTGCATGCCACCAAGCCAAATCATTTCGTGTCGTTCAAACGATACCTTATTTGGGTATTCGGACGGTGTGCTGGATGTGCGTGATGCATCAGGTGACCTCTATGGTCAACCACGACTGGAAGCCTTACTGCATCAAGTCGTGGTATTTTCCAAAGAGGTGGCAACGGTTGTGACTGCACTGGAGGATTACGCCAATGGCACAGAGATTAAAGACGATATTACCTTGGTTCAGTTAACGATTTCTTAGCGTTCTTTGAAGTCATTCGATTTTCAACTTCCAACACCAATTGACTGGTTTTTAACAAGCTGTCGGGCGTTAAGCTTAACGAGTCCACGCCTAACTCGACAAAAAACTGTGCCATTTCAGGATAGTCCGAAGGGGCTTGCCCACAGACCCCGCTGTGCAATCCATTGCGTTTTGCGCCTTCAATGGCCCATCGAATCATTTTTTTGACGCCCTCGTCACGTTCATCGTAGTTATAGGCCACCAGTTCAGAGTCACGATCCACGCCTAAGATCAGTTGTGTTAAATCATTGGTGCCAATGGACATACCGTCAAAGTAGGGGGCAAAGGCGTCAATTTGCAAAATATTATTAGGGATTTCACACATCATATAGAGCTTTAACCCATTTTCGCCACGGTGCAGACCGTATTTGGCGAGGGTCTGAATGACTTGTTTGGCCTCGTCCACACGGCGAACAAAAGGCACCATAATGATTAAATTGGTCAATCCCATCTGTTCACGCACTTTTTTGATTGCCAAACACTCCAGCTCAAAGGCGGGTTCAAACTGCTTTGAACTATAGCGTGATGCTCCTCTAAAGCCAATCATAGGGTTCTCCTCTTTGGGTTCAAATGCTTTTCCGCCCAGTAAGTTGGCGTACTCATTGGATTTAAAGTCAGAGAGGCGAACAATCACTGGTTTGGGGTAAAAAGCGGCGGTAATGGTGCCTATCCCTTCAGCGAGTTTTTGAATAAAAAAATCACGTCCAGAAGGGCTGTTTTTGATTAACTGGGTGATCTTTTTTTGTATTTTACGGCTAGTAAGCTTTTCGGGGTACAACAATGCAAGTGGGTGTGCTTTGATGGATTCATTAATAATAAATTCCATGCGAACCAACCCTACGCCATCATTAGGTAAAAAGCTGGTTTGAAAGGCTAAATCAGGATTACCAAGGGTGAGCATCATCTCTGTTTTAGGCGATTTAAGCTGGCTTAAATCGGTTTCAACCACATTGAATGGAACCTTACCAAGGTAGATCGTTCCCGTTTCTCCTTGGTCACAAGAGACGGTGACCATTGGATTATCTTGTAGTTTGAGGGTGGCATCGCCACACCCCACAATGGCTGGGATTCCCAGCTCTCGGGCAATGATGGCCGCATGGCAGGTACGCCCCCCGCGATTGGTGACAATCGCAGAGGCCAGTTTCATGATCGGTTCCCAGTCGGGGGTCGTAATATCGGAGACCAGAATCTCTCCCGGTTTAAATTGATGAATATCATTGACACTTTCAATCACATGGGCTTGACCTTGTGCCACTTTTTGGCCAACGGATCGGCCTTGTACCAGTATTTTGCTGTCCGGTGTTGGCTCTATTTGGTAGGTTTTAAATATCGTATTGCTGGCTTGTGAGGTCACGGTTTCTGGCCGAGCTTGAACAATGTAAAGCGCTCCGTTTTCACCGTCTTTAGCCCACTCAATGTCCATCGGTTTTTGGTAGCCCGCCTGTTTAGAGTAGTGCTGTTCGATTCGAATGGCGTAGTCGGCTAAGGTAAGCACCTCTTTGTCGGTTAAGCAAAAGACTTGCTGTTCTTTTTGAGGGGTGGGGATATTAATCACAGGGCTTTTCGTGGTGTCTTTGGCGTACACCATTTTGATTTTTTTCTCGCCTAAATGGCGCTTTAAGATACAACGATACCCCTGTTCAAAGGTTGGTTTGTGTACATAAAACTCGTCGGGTTCCACGGCACCTTGCACCACGTTTTCGCCTAAGCCATAAGCACCTGTAATAAATACGCTGTCTTTAAAACCGGTTTCGGTGTCAATTGAAAACATGACTCCTGAGGCCGCTTGATCGGAACGCACCATTTTTTGTACCCCAATGGATAAGCCCACCGAAAAATGATCAAATCCATGGTCAATACGATAGTGAATGGCGCGGTCGGTAAACAGACTGGCAAAACAACGTTTACAGGCATTTAACAGGGCGCACTCTCCCGTTACATTTAAATAAGTATCTTGTTGACCCGCAAAACTGGCGGTGGGCAGGTCTTCGGCAGTGGCCGAGCTTCGAATCGCCAAGCTAATGTCATCCTCAAAACCGGCTTTGAGCTGCTGATAGGCTTGTAAAATCTCTTGTTCGAGTTGATCTGAAAAGGGGGCGTTAAAAATTAAGGTTCGGGCTTGATTGCCTCGTTTGGCCAGCTCAACCATGTCGTCTTCATCAAAATCATCCAATATATGGTGCAACGGCTCCCAAAGTTGGTTATCGCTAAGATGGGTTCGGTACGCTTGTGCGGTAATGGCAAACCCATTTGGTACCAAAATACCGTGTGGGGTTAAGGCTTGGTACATCTCTCCTAACGAGGCGTTTTTTCCCCCGACAGTGGGAATGTCTTCAATTGAAATCTCATTAAAAAACTTGATAAACGCAACGGGTTGATTTGACGTGATCATATTAAAACTCCTTAGGGGGGGGGAGAAAATTTTCAAAACCTTAAAAGTGGATATTTATCTCTCTATAGTAGAGTTTTTTAGACTCAATTGGTATTGGTTTTAATGAATTTTTGACGAGATATAAGTAAATACTTATGTGTTATTAAAAGATTCAATAAAGGCATCGCTTTTAATTTAAAAATAAGCATGCCTTTCCATAAAGCCTTTTAAGGCCTTTTAGTCATCTATTTGTTGTATTTTGCTTGCATGTTTTTCATGAAGAAGAATCTCTATGGGTGTTTTTATGCATTACGTTGTTTGTTATTGTTCATTTATAATTCGCACAAAGGATAGGGGCTTTATTTTCATTAGGCCGTTTGATATGCAATGTTAGGAGCTAGATCATGAATAATCTTTCGATTAAAAATAAACTGCAAATATTGGTGTTTGTCTCTTTAGGCTTGGCACTGTATTTTGGGGTGGCGCATGTATTGGCCACCTATCAAGCCAAAACAGAAATGAACCGCACGGCCGTCTTAGCGCAATTAGGTGCCGAGATGGGGGATCTATTGCATACGTCACAAACAGAGCGTGATTTGAGTACGGGGTATTTGGCTTCAAAAGGCACAAAGTTTTCAACCGAACTGGCACAAAACAAAAAGGCCTTTGATCGCTATCTGGATAAGCTAGAGAAAGAGGTGGAACACTTGGATGGCAGTTTACGGTCAGAAAAACTGGATAAATACATTAAAGCCGTTTTTAATCATCTGAACACTCTGAATGCCATTCGGGCACAAGTGCAAGCGTTAGAAATTCCCGCTTCACAAGCCATTGCCTATTACAGCCAGTTAAATAAAT
>JAKITH010000055.1 GCA_021648185.1 Thiomicrorhabdus sp.
TAATTAATAAACAATTAGTTACACCACCCCTTAGATCGAGGGGGGGGGGATATCAACAGGAGAACAAGCATGGAAAAAGAAGACAAAAACAATGATGAGGATCTCGCGTTTGTTGAAGATGCAATCAGCTTTGATGATGTCATAGAAGAACCCGCCAAAGGAATCGCCGGCGATAAGGATTCAAAGCTGTTGCCAGTGCCAGAGTTCATCACTCTTAAGCGCTGAATGCAACCCCCCAATTTAAAGAAACTTAGGTGGATCAGCAGATATGACAAAGGCTCCTCTCGGAGCCTTAAACTCAGCACTAGCAGGCTTGTCATCACCTTTGCCGTACCGGCTACACTGGGCTGACCTTTGTGTAGTCTCGAATGCCTGATGCAAAGCAGAGCAGGAACACTAGTTAATATACTACCTAAAGTAGTATTTTTCAACAATATTAACATGGAGCAATGTCATGATTTCACAAGCCGAATCTAACAAAAAAAAAGAAAACAAGGATATTCCATATCATAAAAAAGTTGCTGACTCTATCATAAAAAGCCTCGAAAATGGCACAGCCCCTTGGCAAAAACCTTGGGATGAAAACCATACAATGCCGCTGAATAGCGTAAGCGGCAAACAATATCAGGGTATTAACTCTATTGTTTTAAGCTGTCAACACAGAAATGACCCCCGATGGGTTACATATAAACAAGCCAAAGACCTTGGTGCCCAGGTAAATAAAGGAGAACACGGGACAACAATCCAATATTGGAAATTTGAGAATGAACGGTTTAAAAAAGACAAGTCCGGGAAAAAAGTGCTGGATTCAGCCGGAAAACCTGTAAAAATAATTACTAAGCTAAATCCCCCGGCAGTTTTTTATGCAACGGTCTTTAATGCAGAGCAGATTACCGGACTACCGAAAAGAAAAGAAAAACCCATTAGTTGGAACCCATCAGAACGAGCAGAAAAACTGAT
Organism: Thiomicrorhabdus sp.; assembly: GCA_021648185.1. The sequence continues at coordinate 961 of JAKITH010000055.1, forward strand.
TAAAAGCTCAGGCGCGAAGCTATTTCATGATGGTAATGGCCGCGCATTTTATAGACAAAAATCAGATACAATTCATTTACCTCAAAAATCCTCGTTTAAAGAGCCTCAAAAATATTATGCAGTTGCGCTACATGAGCTTGGCCACTGGACGGGACATAAAACAAGACTTAATCGAGACATGAAGGGGGCTTTTGGCAGCGAAAATTATGCTAAAGAGGAGTTAAGAGCTGAAATATCCTCGATGATGGTCGGGGACACCCTTAAAATAGGTCATGACCCCTCCCAACATCACGCATACATCAAATCATGGATAAAAGCTCTTAAAGAGGATCCAAAAGAAATATTCAGAGCTACATCCGATGCTCAGAAAATCCATAATTACATTATGCAGAAAGAAAAAACAACAACAACAAATAAGTCAGAATCTCAACCTCTGGTATTAACTGATAGCCAAAAGACACAAATAAAAAGAGCCTATAATGCAAAATTGGCCACAAAATCGTTAGAAACCCGCTCGTGGTTAAAAACAAACGCCCCAGAAAGATAATAAGACCTAGCTTATCCACAAATTAATAGGTGACGACGACCGTAGCGGCTCTAATACCGCGCAGGAGGAACTGGCCTGTTAACTTGTGGGTAATGCCGACATACGGTTGGCTCAGTCAGCGCAAAGAAAATGAACACTCACTCGAAAGACATTGTGACTTATAAACGATAAATCATTGAGGCTCGAACCATGAAAATGTACATTGCGGAAAAAAAATCATTAGGCGAAAAAGTGGCCGTGGCATTAGGCGGCGGTAAACATACAAACGGCTATATCGACGGTGGTGCTTGGCGCGTGTACTTTTGTCGGGGGCATATCTTGAAAATGTTTGAGCCTAAAGACTACAACCCACAATGGGAAAAATGGAACAATGACGATTTGCCAATGATCCCCGACCGTTGGAAACTCAAGCCCGAAGACAGTACAAAACACTTACTTAAGCTCATTGGCCACGGCTTAAAAACCGCGACAATGGCCGTTAATGTCGGGGATGCTGATCGTGAGGGTCAATTAATCGTTGACGAAGTTTTAGAGTATCACCAGTGGCAAGGTAATACGAAACGACTCTGGTTTAGTGACCAGAGCCAGCAATATATAAGCAAAAATATCGACAACCTTGAAGACAACGGCAACGCTAAATACACGGGCTTGCGTAACCAAGCATTAGCGCGTGGCCGTGCTGATTGGTTGATCGGTCTGAACTCGACCAGATCTTATACGCTTAATGCTAGACGCAAGGGCGCTGACGAGCTTTTGAGTGTTGGTCGAGTACAAACCCCAACACTTGCCCTTATTGTTAATCGGGATTTAGAAATTGAAAATTTCGTCAGTCGATCATTCTATGAACTTGTGGGCGATTTTTCTCATGAGGATGGTGATTATCAAGGCAAGCTAATCATCCACGATTCACTCAAAAATGAGCATGGCTATTTTATCGATAAAGAGTGCGCCGACACGCTTACCAGCAGCATAAACGGCGAGGCCGTTATAAAAGACCTAGAGCAAAAAACCAAGAAGAATAAACAGCCTTTATGCTTTTCTAAGTCTGATCTGGTTGAGCAGTGTTTTAAGCAGTTTGGCTATGATGGTGACAAGGTATTAGAAATCGCACAATCACTTTATGACAAACATGAAGCGACAACCTACCCGCGAACGGATTGCGGGTATTTACCGGAAAGTGACCACGAAAAAGCACTAATAATTTTTAAAAACTTGTCTGGTATATACTCTTATGACGATATGATTAAGGGCGCGGATGCGTCCATAAAATCGGCTACTTGGAATGATGAAAAACTCACCGCTCACGATGGAATAAGACCCACCGAGTCGGTGACAGCAGACACTTATAGCAAAATGTCACAGGATGAAAAAAACTTGTTTGGTGTCGTTGTCACTCGATACCTTGCACAGTTTTACCCTGTCAGAACAAGCAACGAAACAACTTTTATCACTCAGGTCGAAGACCATCAATTTATGACTAAAGGTACAGTCATAAATGATAAAGGCTGGACTGTTCTATACCCCGAGAAAAAGAAAAAAGACCAGACATTACCAGCGGTGAGTAATGACGATAATGTCATTATTAACATCGTTGATCGGGTCGATAAAAAGACCACCCCGCCCAAGCATTTCAACGATGGTAACATTGAAAATGCCATGAAGAATATTGCTCGATATGTTGATGATGAAGAATCAAAAAAGTTGCTTGGCGACAATGAGGGAATCGGCGAAGAATCGACACGATCCAACATAATCAAACTATTAAAAAAACGCGAGTACATTCAAACTAAGGGTAAAAACCTTGTTTCAATGCCTTTTGGTCGTGCCCTAATTTCATCCGTGCAAGGCACGATTAAATCACCAGTGAAAACGGCCATGATGGAACGCAAATTAAAGGACATCGAGCAAGGTAAATTGTCGGTCGATGATTACGTGCTTTCTCAAGTGGAATACACTAGAGAAATAATCGATGCGGCCAATCAAGCAACCTTTGACGATTTGCCTAAAAAAGCCGATGATGAAAACGCCGTTAAATGCCCTAAATGTGACGAAGGCGTTTTATTGCTGCGTAAGGGCAAGTATGGCGAATTCTATAGCTGTAGCGCTTATAAAAGGGGCTGCAAGGCAAACTATAAGGTTTTAGGTAAAAAACCTTATATCGACCTGTTTGTTTGCGACTGTGACAACGGTAAATTGATGCTCCGTGAGGGCAAGTTCGGGCTATATTTTAAGTGCAATTCTTGCGACAAAAATACGAAGTGCGAACGGAATAAACCTAAGTTCGATACATTTTTAGAAAACATTAAATGCCCTAAATGTGAGTCGGCTTTGTTTATTCGTGAGAGCAAGAAGAAAAAAAAGCATTTTCCCTGTTCAAGTAAAGAATGTGAATTTGTCGCGTTCAAAGGTAAGAGTGGCTATTCTTACAATGAAAATGACACATGGCATGTAATTAAAAGGCAGTAAAGAATGACGAATTAGGGGCAGTTTAGGAACTAAACATATCCTTTTTGTGTTCCCAGCTGTCAGGCTTATCCACAAGTTAATAGGTCACGACGACCGTAGCGGCTCTAATACCGCGCAGGAGGAACTGACCTGTTGACTTGTGGGTAATGCCATTATCTTGATGCCGAGGTACTGAGGCTTTCTGCCAGCTCTTTCTTTAAATAATCTTTTTGTTGTTTAACCGGAGGTAACTCTGCATAATTCTCGACTAGTTCCGCAAACCTATTAATTGCGGGATCACCCAACCCCCGCAAGATTTTCGCCAGTTTTAGATGTTTTTTAATAACTTTTCCTCGAACGCCAGTCAAATAGTCCTGTTGCGCTAAACCGTTCCTTGCCATTTTGTTATTATCGCCCTCAGTTGGGCTTCCCGTGCGATCTCGGAGCTTTCGAGTGCTTAGCTTTGTATTCTCTCTCCAAACTCCCCGCGAGTGCCTGCTAGACGAAGTAGATTTCATTCCAGCTTCTCGCAGCGATTCCGACCACTCTTCTCTTAAAACCCTCAACTCCGGCTTATTTAACCTGAGACGAGAATTATCCTTACCGATAGCCCGCAGCATAATATGTGCATGAGGGTTGTCGGTATCAGTATGTACTACATATATGAACTCATGATTGCTGAAGGTTTTCTTATCAGCCATCCGCTGAACAGCCAGATTGAGGTCTGCTACAGTCGTTCCTTTTTCCGATGACAGAGTAATCATCGCTGCTATCCGACTCTTTTTTGGGTTCTTTTTTGCGTGGATTCTGTCTAAATACCCCCAGTGATTTATAATCACTTCAATATCTTTTTTGGGTATTGTCTCACCCTCCGAGTTCTTAAAATCAAGATCCCCGTCTCTGCTGTAGTACTCTGCTCTGGATCGCATTTGACTTTTAGAAGAAACCCAACTGCTGACTTTCACAACAGCTTGTGGGTGTTTAGCAATGTCCCGCGCAACTCCCGCCGCGAGTTTTACAACCCCCCTGATTTGAGAGTCTTTCATCCGTGAATATTTCTTTTTGCGCTTAAATAATTCCTCCAGTGTTTTTTCAATATTTCTCATATTATTTAACTACCCGCATCCTTTGTTTTAACAACTTTGCGACCGTTAAATCAAATATTTTAAGAAACAATACTTCAATATTTTCAAAAATAATTAGGATTTTATTTTGTGCTGAATCACTAGAAATGCCCTTCTGGTTAATATGTTTAACAACCTGATTCAGGTTACGGCCAATAGCGCTCACCTGATAAATAAGCGAGGAAAGCTTCTCTATTTCGAGTTCAGAAAACTGGCGATCCGATGTAATGTTCTCCCGGATCAAGAACCTTAAAAACGCATAGTCACTGTGAATATGTAGTTTTTTTCTGAGCTTTAAAAACGCGGAATACTCTGACTTTGATAATCTTGCGCTGATGCTTTTGTAAGGTTTTTCAATCGCCCGGGTTGGGTTGTCATCTTTTAGTTTAAAGTGCGTTCGCAAATAATTGTCCATCGATCCTGCGTTTTTTGCAGCCGCCTGTAAAGCCCCAAAAACTGGATCCGATAATCTCACTCGCCTTCGTTTGTTTTCCATATTTGTTCCTTTAAAAAAAAGGGGAGTGTGTGCAAGAACCCACCCTGTGGGGCACAATAGCATGCTATGTGCGTATCTTGCCACACACTCCCTACCACTTCCATCTTTTCTTACTATATTACTAGGTTGGGTTATCCGATATGTTCTTGAATAGGATTAACCTACACATATGCGGGTACTTTACCTATCGCCGGCGATTATCAATTCCCCATATAATACCCACAACCCCGGCAGCCACAGAGGTTGTGCTAATAGCCTAGAGTTTACGCTGACAGCCGCACCAACGACCTACGCGCCGGGGAAATTTATCGCATCGTTCAGTATATTAGTCACCCAGGTAAAATTAGTGAATTTCATATTTCCAAGAACCTAGAGGGATTTATCCCCTAGCTGTATTTGAAAGGAATATCTACCGGTGTATGCAGTCAGCGTTGGAAGTATTTCTCGGAGAAGGTGCGAAGGGATTATCAGCCAATATAGTCAGTCGCTGAGTTCCACAATCCGCAGATAGGGTAATTTTAGATTGTTGTACATCTATTTGCGGCTGTGATATTATGGTTCCACTGCTGAGCAAGCAGCTTAGAAATATATATAAATCTTTTTTTATTTTACTGCCGCACAGGCAGCTTAGAAAATGTAATAGTGATTATATATAGTCGATGCAATTTATATATTTTCTGCTACAATGCCGGTACTGCTGGAAGGCAGCTTAGAAAATGTAATAATGCTTCTATATATTCACTGCCGTACAGGCAGTTATTCCTTGGTAAGCCCTAACTGCTCGTTATAAAAGAATTTTTGAGTAGTTAGAGGCTCTCCATAAGTCGGCAAATTTATTTCGCCATAAATTAATGCCGTATTTTCCAAGTCTAATTTTAGCTGTTCTGCTTGTTGAGTTATCAGCCTGGCATAATTTCGTTTAAACCACAAATTCTGCAGTTCCGACTCACTGAGTGAAACATGGGTGATATTGTCTTTACCCACTTCAACCGCATTACCCTTAACATCCTTTTCTAAAAAGGCATTTTCAATAGTTAAAAACACTGTTAAATCTTTACTTTTGTTACCTCTAAAACGTACGTATTGTTGAGGTAAAGCCGTCAGCCACCAATCACTCTCTAGCCAGCCTTGCATAGATTCAGGGCCTTTAGATTCATAGTTAGTTAATAGTTGATGAATTACTTTATGTTCTAAATCTGCAAGTTCTGATGATTTGGTTTTTTTGATTCTGTTGGTTGCATCTAATTTTTCGGCTAATTCCGTTGTGTTTACCAACTTATTCAAGTCATAGGTTGTTAAGTCATTTTTATCATTTTGATAACCAGGCCATTTAAAAGCAATTTTTTTACCTTCTGTTTTTAAGGCTCGATAGTTGTACTTCATAATGGCAATGTTTGGCTCAATCACTTCTCTTTCTCTATGTCTAAGCACTCTACCTGCTAGCTGAATAAACGAACGGAAAGATGAGGGTTCTATCACTGCCCAATCAAAATCATGATCTCTACCTACTTCTTCTACTGGTGTGGCGACCAATACAAAGATGATGTTTTTAACTTTTGAATTATCAATATGGCCCTTGATCACTTCATCCTCTAAAATATTCTTTTCCCATTCTTTCGTCCGTTTTAATATTTTCTCCCAGT
>JAKITH010000056.1 GCA_021648185.1 Thiomicrorhabdus sp.
ATCACCTTTGAAGGCAAGCAAACCACCCCGCAATGGATTGAAAATGCGTTTGAGGTATCTTGTTGACTGACCCATAAAGTCATCACCCCTTCTCAAATTATCCATCCCTTCTTAGTCTAAGTAAGTTAAAACGTTGACTTGATACCGATAAATGCCTAGTATTGTAGTTAAGTCGCTACGTTTTTACTCTATGGTAATCATCCATGTTTTTTGAAAATTTCTGTCAGTAAAAAATGCAACTTATCGTTCTCATTTAATACCACTTAAAAAAAGGTAATGTAACATGACTAAAAAAACAAAAGATACAAAGCAATTAGAGGGGATTTTAAAAGAGTTTGATCTTGGGTTAGCCAAATCTGTGCTTAATAAACTCTCTTCAGACTTAATGCCTCAAGCCCCTAAAAAGTTTAAAAATAAAGGTAAAAAATGTTCTCATGGAGAAGATGGTTGCATTGGTAAAAAGGAGTTTAGACAAGACCAAGAAGCGATGTACGGCCAAAACAATTTTTTATCTGCGCACTTTTTAACAGAAGGGGCAGAAATTCAAAAAGCCATTGCAATGGTAACACTCAAAGTCCGCAAAAGCGGGCTCCCTGCTGGAAATGGCTGGGGATCAGGTTTTTTAATTTCAAACTCTCTTTTTATCACCAATAACCATGTTATTCCAAATAAAGACTTTTGTGATGACGTCAATATGCAATTTATGTATCAAGACAGCTACAATGCTGGCCCCGCAATCAACTCAGAATTTTTCGAAACCAATGAGGACTCCTTTTTCCACACAAACGTAGCCTTAGACTACACAATTGTAAGGCTCAAAAGAAAGTCATATGTATTAAGAAACCCTGTTAGGCGCTATCGTTTAGGTGAAAATCGAGAAGAGGTTCACTATCCTGAAAAATTTGAATATGCAGACAGTGAACAAATGGAGCAATTAAAGTATTTCAATGATTTCATCACTAAAAAACAACCCCTATCTGCATTGGATACCGATAGAATTTTCCAAATCTTAGGCTACACACCCGGAAGCAAATATGGATTTATCCCTCTAAGGCCAGCCATATCATATCCCATTGGTTTAAGATTAAATGTGATTCAACACCCTCAAGGTCGAAAAAAAGAGATTGTCGTACAGCAAAATGAATTAACGGATGTGCACACCAATGTGATTCATTATTTCTCTGATACCGATTATGGCTCTTCTGGTTCTCCTGTTTTTAACAACACATGGGACTTAATGGCACTACACCATGCAAGAGAGCCCTCAGAATCAGCCAATGAGGGGGTGCGAATTGACAAAATCGTGGCCGATCTTCGAAATGAATTTCAAGCCTCAAATCCAAGAATATTAACGGAACTAGGAATTTAAGAAAAATAAAAAAGTGAGATATTTTGTGCAAAAATCTCACTTTATATTAAATATTATCTGCTTTTTTAAAAAATATTGAGGCCTTTGTACGAGAAGAGCGCGCGAGAGAAAAGTGATCAAAACCATCTCTTGAGCAAGTTCAATTCACCTTGTAGCCAGCTACTCGCAAGGTTTTCAACAAAATCAGGCATATTTTAGCCTTTTTTATCCGTGCATCCTTTCGTGCAAAGGTCTCATTTGATATTCATCTCCCATCGATCCACATCACTAAAATACAGCACCCATTGTTGAGGTCGATTTTCTAGCGATTTAAACAAGGTTCCGTAGCGTTGTAACTGCGGTTGGTATTGAGTTACTTGGTGGTCTATAAATGCCTCTTGTGTTCTATTTTATTCCCCCTTTTTCTTAGAATAATCCAAGCCAAAATGTATGTTTTAAGAGGCTAAAAATTGGGACGAAAATATTCTTAAATCCCCCCCTCTCTCTCTAAACCCCATCAATAATCGAATTCAATGGGCACTGGGTCGCATCATTATTGTCACTGAGCTGGCATTTAGTTGAAAGTATCTGCCACGTCTACAGCGCAGCCTTGTACCTTATTAAGTCCTGCAACAATGTTATTTTCTTCGGTTGCCAATGCGTTTGCAACGGCAAGTAAAACGCATTTATTCTTTCATCACGTTTTAAAAACCTTATGGATTGTAGCAAATAGATCTCATAAGGATACGTTCATTTCTGCGTCCACCTTCTAACTTTCTAACCCAACCTCCACCCACTCATCTACATCACTAAAATACAGTACCCATTTTTGTGGGCAGGTTTCGATTTGTGCGAACAGTTCTCCGTAGCGTTGCAGTTGGCTTTGATAGTCTTGAACCAGTGATTGAATGAAATCAGTTTTTGATAATTTTTCTCCCCCCCCCTCTTCAAATACGCTGGTTTTATAGTCGATAATCCAGCGGGTTCCTTGTTCGTCTATAAAGGTTAGGTCAATAATATGGTGGGTTATTTCGCCGTTGGTGTCGGTTGAGGTAAGTGGGTATTCGGTGGCAAACTGGGTAAACGATTCCGTTTGGGTTAGGTTAAGCGCCCAGCGTATTTTGGGGTTGTGAAAGGCGTGGTGCAGTGAGCGGGTTACACGCTCTAGTGCTTGAGTTAATGGCTCTCCTGTTCCTGTGTCGGTGTTTGTTAGTCCTTGTTGAGACAACCACCGTTTATAAAACACTTGGCGTTGTGCCAGTTGTTGGGGGATGTTGTCTAGCGTCCAACAGGCTGGCTCGGTAACGGCTTGTTCTAGTACGGCGTGCACCAGATTGCCCACAGAGGTATTGAGCAGTGCGGTTTGCCTTTCTATTGTCGTATCTTGAGTTGTTTTGCATTGCGCGGTCGGCTCGGCGTTTTGTGCTTCAAAATTCTTCCCCCCCCCTTGTTGTAGATCGGTGGAGGATTGTTCGGTGTTTAGGGGGGGTAAAATATCTTTAAAATGCGTTCGTTGTGGGGTTAAACGACTCACTTTAGGCCAGTTTTCTTTAGTGTCTCTAATACTTTGATAGGGGGAGAGCGTTTCTTCAGGCGGTTCGTAGCGAGCCATAAGTGTATTAAAGTCCGATGCCACGCAGGGCCATAGCGCTTCTAGCAAGCTATTGTTTGCGGGCGAGTACTCTTTTTGGGTGTCTTCACTCTCTTTAAAGCTCATTTGACCAAACAGGTGCAGTTGTTGTTTGGCGCGGGTCACGGCTACATACAGTAAACGCCCGAGTTCGTAACGCTGTTTTTGCGCTTCAAAACGTTTTAATAGGGTGCTTAAATGAGAGGGGGCTTGCCCTTTTTGACTCATCGGGGCAATCACTAATCGCTCACTTTTCTCCCCCCCCTCTTCTGAACCGTTTGAGTCGTCTAAAAACTGAAACCAAGATATCAGTTCGGTGTCGTCGTGACGCGGTGGTCGGCCTAACCCGGGTAAGATCACGGTATCAAATTCCAGCCCTTTGGATTTATGCATGGTCATGAGTTCAATGCGTTGGCTCTCAGGCGAGCTGTCGGCACGGGCGAAGAGTTTTTCGGTTAACGCATTCAACTGTTCAAAATCAAGGCTCTCTCCATCCCATTCTGAAAGGGTTTGGCAAAAGGTTTCTACGTTGTCCAGTGCCACGCGGTTTTCTACTGTAAGCGCACCGTCCAGTTGCCACCACACTTCGCGCACCAAGACGGAAAACGGCACACTGCCCAATCGCTCAAAGGCGACGTGTAAAATGGGCAAGCAGTCGGCCAGTTGTTGCTGCCCTTCTTGAGACAAGGTGGTTAAATCCACCCCCTTTAAACAGTGCCACACCGATTGATAAGGGTGGTCGCCCATCACGGCATACAGGTCGTTTAGCGAGAGACCCACTAAGGGCGATCTTAACAGTGCAATCCAAGCAGCGCGATCTGACAGGTGCAGTAAAGCGCGGCTTAACGCCAACACATCTTGCACCTCTTGCCGCTCGTTTAGCCCTTCAAGCTCAATGGCTCTAAAGGGAATTTGTTGCTGCTTAAGTAAGCGGGCAATGGGCATTAAGCTGGAACGGGTTCTGCCCAGCAGAGCGATGGTTTTATTAGCGACTTTATTAACGGGTTCATGGGCGAGTTCGTTGGCACATTCCCACTCTGTAAGTCGCTGTTTGATCAACGCCACTACGGCTTCAGCCTCTTCGGTTTCGGTGCGATTGAGCGCCCAATGCGTTGCAACGGCGGTGGCGGGATTGCCGTCTTTATCTAGATGAAACGCGTGTGAATCACTGTAGGCCACCGCGCCCTGCGCCATGTTGTTTTCACGCGGAAACACACTTTTAAACTGTTGATTGACCCAATCCACCACGCCTTGGCAAGAGCGGAAATTGACATGAAGTTGTAAAGGGGTCAGAGTAACATTGCTTGCAACACTCCCTAAATTTCCTTGCCACGCTTTAAGAAAATTGCCCACTTCGGCCTCGCGAAAACGGTAGATGGACTGCATGGGATCGCCGACAATAAACAGGGTGCGTCCATCGTCCACTTGCCAACCCGCCATGAGTTTGCAGATGAGTTGATACTGTTCGCTGCTGGTGTCTTGAAATTCATCGACCAGCAGGTGTTGTATTTGATAGTCCAACTGTTGTGCTAAATCGGTGGGAGCTAACTCATCGCCCAACGACTGGCTGGCGGCTTGGGCGATTTCAATAAAGTCGGCCTGCCCTGACGATTGAAACACCACTTTCAAGTAGCCAGCGCACACCCGTAACAGTGCAATGAGCCCTTGTAAGTCGTGCCACTGGTCGTCACTGTAGTGGGGATCGGGCAGGGTTTTTAAAACGGCTAAACTTTCTGCCATTGCGGTGGCATGAACACCCTCTCTTAAGGTCGCCAGTACATTTAAAAACTGATCTTTTTTCTCTTTAGGCGTGCCTTTTCCAGCAATAAAGCCGTTATTTTTAGTAACACTTTTACGAATGTCATTTTTTTGTGTCAACAGCCAATCCGCCAACACCCGCCATTTGGGCAGGTCTTCTAACGAGTCGCTTAATGGCCAAGCACCGCACAACACTTCAAGCTGAGGTTGGTTATGTTGCAGGGCGTAGTCGGCCAAAGTGCACGCCTCTTCTAACGCGGCGCGTACAGAACTCAGTTGCGTCACATGATGCCGTAACTCACTCTGCACAATGCTTGCCATGGCCGATTCCAGTGCCAAACGCGCCCCCTCTTCGCTTAAGGGCAACAGTGCACCCATCCACTGATCTCGTTTTTGTAACATCGACATCAGTAGCGATTCGGCACGTGCAAAACGCCCATTCACCAAACTCAACAGTCGAGCCACGGCGGGCGCAAGTGCGTCGGTTTTTAAGGCGAGATGCACCGCCTCTTTGTACGCGTCTTCCACTTGGTGCGAAATGCTGGACGGTGCACCCATTTTGGAGAGCAACGGCATTTGCGCCACCAAATAGCTGTTTAAGCCATCAATGGTTTTAATGCGCAATCGGTTAGGGTTCTCTAATAAAGACCAGCCTTTGGTGGCATTGACCTCTAAAACACGTTTGGCCAACTGCCATGTATTAAGGTCGTTTAACCCTGCATCATCAGGAAGCTGTTCCAGTAACCCCATCGTTAGAGCGCCCATAATACGATCACGCATCTCAGCCGCAGCCTTTTTGGTAAAGGTCATCGCCACAATGTGCTCGGGTTGCTCTACTTGGGTTAACAACGCCAAAAAACGCTGGGTTAACAACGCCGTCTTCCCCGACCCTGCGGGGGCTTGCACAATAAACGATTGAAACGGATTAATCGCTTCAAAACGCGCTTGACCGTCAAGTAGGCTATGGTCTGGTTTAACGCCCAGTAAGGCTTCTATATTAGGTAACATTAATAATTTCCTATCATTCAGTTGTATGGCTCAATTTTTATGCAGAAACTAACCCCCTCCCAGCCTCCCCCTTGGCAGGGGGAGGGGCTAAAACTGCAATTGTCTAATTTAACCTGTAGGATTCTATAATCCCAAACCCCATCATTACTCCCTTCTGTAAACACTCGTCATTTCACTTGGCGAAGGAAGCCGTTATAATTTTTTGCTGTTTGAGCGTAGCGAGTTCAAAAAATTAGGCTTACAAGCTTAGTGAAATCGAGTGTGTCAGCAGGGTGCCTTTTTTTGGTTACTTTTTTGGGCAAGCAAAAAAGTAACATAAAGCCAATGGCAATGGTCAAATGTTAATCAGAAGTACACCCCCTCCCAACCTCCCCCTTGACAGGCGGGAGGAGCTAAAAGCCGACTTTATCGGGCACCGATACACTCTCCTGCTGTGCTTTTACTTCTGGCAAGCGCAGTGCCAATTGGCAGTTGGCGTATTGAATGTCGGTCTCTTTTTCAAACACCATGGGGGCTTCTCCCTGTTGTATCTGTTCGGCAAGCATCCACACCTGCTCTTTTAGGTGTTCTAAAAAGTCGTTCCACGCCACTTCATAAAATTCTCCCCCCTCCTTTTCGGCCTTTTTGGCAAACACTTGAACCGAACGCGCTTTATACAGCACGTCCTCTTCATCCACAAGGGCGCTGATACTCACGCCATCGTCCGAATGCAATAGACCATAGCCGATGCCTGAAATATCGTGCTCTATGGCGTGTAAATAGACCGCCAATTGCGGAGCTTTAGTAGGGGTTTTAAGCAGTGCGTTAATACTGGCTTTGCCTGTTTTATAGTCAATAATGACCTGTTTTCCAGCCACATCATCCACCCGATCAATCACCAGTTTAAAACGAATGCCGCCCAATTCAATTTCGTGCTGTTGCTCGGTCGCCACCACCGAAAATGCAGGGCGGGTTTTTTCCAGCGCTAACCAGTCTTGACACAGTTCAAATAGACGTTGTTTTTCCAGCGCCAAATAGGCGGAATCCAGTGTTGGACTGAGCTGAGAAAAGCTCTGTTCAATGTGGTATTTAAGACGTGCATCCAACTCGTGTGGTTCCATTGTCAACATGGCCACTTGCGTTTTAGTCTCTTGCCAAAAGCCTTCTAAAATGGCGTGTACTAAGGTGCCTTGATTGGTGCTTTGCAACCCCTCTTCTACCGATTGCAGTCCGTATTTAGCGCCCAGTCGGTAGTCCATAAACGCCATTAATGGGCATTGACTCTGTGCCTGCAAAAATCCTGTGCCTCCAGGTGCTTTTTGTCCTTG
>JAKITH010000057.1 GCA_021648185.1 Thiomicrorhabdus sp.
AAATTTTGCTGAACAATGCCGAGTGATTGATTGACTTGAAACGCATTTCCCCCGCCGAAAGAACCCAGAATACACAAAATACAAAACAACACAGCCAATACTTTTCCTAGCTTGGCCCAGCCCATTTCAGCCAGTCCCTGGCTTAAATGTTCCATCGCGCCGCCCATGATGTGACCATCAGGACACACTCTTCGATACATTTGAGCCAAAGTACATTCGGTGAATTTAGCGCTCATCCCGACAAAACCGGCAACAATCATCCAGAGTGTCGCGCCTGGTCCACCGATGCTAATGGCAATCGCAACACCAGCAATGTTGCCTAAACCTACGGTAGCAGAGAGAGTCGTTGTGAGCGCTTGAAAATGGCTGCTTTCACCAACATCACTTGGGTCGTCATAACGTCCACGAACGCATTGAATCGCGTGACTGAATGCCCTTACATTGATGAATCCCATGGGTTTTGGGGTTTACACTGAAAATCAATACCTACTGACAGACACGTCAGCACTGGGGTATAAACACCATAATGGTTTTATCATGACTTATAAATGAAGATCAGCTAAATGGTCGCTATAGCAACTATAATGGCGGAGATTGCGGAAGTAATGTATCTGGGATAAATTGGATCATATCAACCCCCTGCCCTGGCTTAACAATAACTGCCGTAGTAATAGCAAGTACTGTCGCCAGTGTTGTGGTTAATATAAAAAGCAGGAATGATTTAATGCCTATAAGCTTGAGAATATCAACATCCCCTATTCTACAAACACCACAAACAAGAGAGAAGGTTAACAGTGGAATAACGAGCATTTTTAACACATTAATAGAAATACTGCCGACGACATGGAATAAACCATTGACCAAATATTCCTGAATAAACGCAATGTTACTGCCGAACGCGTTAATTAAACTGCCAACTATCAGGCCGCAACTCATCCATATCAAAATTTTGTTTGTCATGCTTATTTGCTAGCGAATTATTCCTTAGATAATATTAAAGTTTGTTTATTATTTAACAGCATGGTGCGGAGGTTCAATAGGATAATGATAAATGCAAGACTAGCCTGAATATTTCATACCCAAAAGGGCATCGAGGTAAATAACACGACTTTCTGCTTGCCCCTTGATTTCACACGAATTTTTTTCAATCGACCGTACGCACGGGTACGGTGCTCAATCAGAAAAGTCCGTGTGAAATCAATTGTCTTCGCAGAAATCTCGCGTATTTACCTCGGTGTCCTTTTGGGTATGAATTATCCGGGCTAAAAATATTCAGTTTGTTTTTTAATATTTTTGGTTCATTGAATAATCAAGTGAAATGGCTGCAGAAATTAATGGGTTTGAAATTTGAGGCGCCGCGGTCTAATGCTTGCAGAAAGCCTGTGATTAGCCTTCGCGTTGCTGGGCTAACTAAAATGCGTATGGCAGTGATTTTCAACTGGAGGAACATGGCGAAATATTCTGAAAAAATAATAGACAACTAATTCAGGGGCATTAAACAAACTCGCCGTTCACAATGATTAAGGAAAAAGCATGAGATTAGCCATTGGAGTTATTTTAGCCACAGTATGCCTTCAATCCCTTGCGGTTGAAGGATATAAGGATATTTATCTAGATCGAGAAACCCCTGTGAATGTTCACAGTATTTATTGCGGGAAAAATTTGAAAAACCTAAGAATCTTAAAGGCCGCATATATTTACACTAATACTGAAAACATTGAAAAAGGTACTTACTACTACACCAGCCAATATGGCAGATTTTCCTATACATTTAATGCTATACCAGGAAGGGATCCCACACAGATATTAGCCCGTGGGTTACTTGCCAGCGGAAAAACTAAAAAGAGCGATATGGTTAAGGATGTATGTATTGTTGGAAAAATTCAAGGACTACCTAAAAAGTTATCTGATGGCATAGGTAAAAAAGTTCTTTCGGTGGAAGATCCTGAGTGGGATGCTATGATGGCCAAATATGGTTTCTTTGGTAAGCCTGCTTTTGGGAAAGGCGTTTATAAAGATTCAAGAACCGTGGCGAAGCATGGTGCTCACGACCAGAAAATATATGATGCTAATCAAGCGTATTTAAAAAAATCTGAAGCCCTATTTAGTAGCAAATTTAAAACCATCGCTTTAGACCTCCCTAAACAGTTAGAAGCTGCTGTTCAGTATGCTTATCAAGAGGATGGTTTTATTAAAAATAAAGTCTACCCCACCATTAATAAACCCACTGTTTGGACGAAAGTAAGCAAGGATCGCTACGAAACACAACAACGTCACTTAAGTCAAATGATCGATTTTGACAAGGTCATTCAGTCAAACTTTGATTGGTTCTTCAAATTAACGACGAAAGGAAACAAATTAAAATCAGTCAAGCTATTAAACAACTCAAAACCAAAATGGAACGGTCAAATATTAGAACAAATCGCAACTATTCGTGGCACGTTTGAGGATGAACAGTCTTTAGAACTTGACTTCTTAATAAGCTCTGAAAAACTACTTAGAGAGATTTTTTATTCCTTGGAAGAGGTGAAGAAAGCAGCCGTTTTAGTGCGTAACAGTGCAATTATGGGGTCAAGAAAACCAATAGCACCTATTGTTAGTCCATCTGAATTAAGGGTGTACTCTAATGCGGAAAAAACCATTATTTTTTTCTCCCCATTCAGGGCTAAAAAGTTAAATGAGACTTACCGCCGCTTGTAAATTTAATATTTCCCAGCCTAAATCTATACCTTTTGGGAATCTTGAATTCAGGGGAGGCGATTTCTTGTTTTATGTATTGCTGTTGATTATAACAACCCATTTCACGAAGCTTAGAAAGAAATTTTTTCTCTTCGATCTGAGATTTTATGATAGCAAGGGTTTTTTCTATTTCTGCAACCGCCAACGCTTGAACTTTTTCGCCACCACTCAAATGACGTTCGGTTGAGATAAAGTATATGACATCACCTTCTGTCACTTCGTCACCTTCATTAATTGCCCGAGACAATACAATTCCGCGTTGCGGGGCATAAACTTTGACTAAACCGGATTGAGGATTTACAACACCTTGAACGGTTTCTTTGCTAGCGTATTTTCCAAAAAACAAGAAGAGGATTAAGGAAATGGAAAATATGACAAAAATAGTTGTATAGACGGAAAATGATACGGGTCGTATGAGAACTACGTCACCAAAAAAATTTTCGTCACGTTTTTTATCACTGACTTCGGATCGGAATAGGGGCATTTTATTTCTACTGTAAAAGAGTTAATTTGTTTTCTTAGAGGCTCTTGCCATGCGTGCAACTTAATGCTCTGGTATCTCTATGTAATAATTACTTATGTTATAGCGTTAGCGCAGGTTTGACTCGAACAAATATCCGTTAATTAAGGTTGTTGTTTTATCATATTTCGATTCCATATTTTTTCCTGGTAATACGCATCACGACGGTATATTCAATGTGTGGAAATCAAAAATAAATCATTAAACCCATCGTAGTATGAGAGCAGCTGCGCAAGATATAAATATAATTTGAGCCAATAAAATTTGACAATAAAACGACCATCCAATACAGCCTTCATTGCACATTTTCGATGTATGTAGATATTTACAAAATCGGATATAAAAATACACAGGAATACCTATTGCGAGGAAAAATAATGACCAGTGATAAGACGACAATATTAGGGCAATAAACACACCACCTATTTCAGATGGCAAACCAAGAAAATATAATTTTTTTAAAGAAAACTCATTTTTTGTTAATCTTTTAAGATCGTGAAAATGCATGAAAACATCTACCTTTTAAATTAACTGGTCTATTCTCAATGTTTTTTAACGAGGCAGGGCCTTTGACTTTTTTCCAATCGATGTTTCCATATAAAAAATGGTCGGTATTTTCTCCATAGCCGTTTTATACGCATCGAATGGCTAAACTTGAGTGCATGATTTTCATTAAATTTTCAATGGGCTCGATATCCTTTGAGGTCGGAAAACTATGCGCTGTGTGTGATAATATTTTCTAGTTCTAATGCCGAGCATATTTCACTCTGTGGTTTACGCTTGCTCTGGTTCTCATATCCCAAGGGCACTTCCTTCGGGTGCGCAGGAGCATGGGAACGAGAAATGTCTCATCACACACCCTCCCTATTTTTTGATAGACCGTAAAAACCCATCAATATTGCTTTACGCATTTTAGGCGGTGAGTATCTGCAATCTTCTTAATACCCAACCCAAGGTAGGAACTTAGTACACCATGAAGCGTGGCAAGCCTCAATACCCCTAAAGGGGGATTTTTAACTTACAAACAAATTAAATTCATTCTGAGTCAGAACTCCAAACACACCGAATGTCGAAATCTTAATTTTCAACTCAACTCTCAGCTTGCCAAATCACCAGTTTTCGGCCATCAGGAAGCTGTAACTGATTGCCTTCTTTGAGTTTTTCCAATACGGCATCAAGCGTTTTCGCCTGAACCCGACTATCCAACCTTTCCAGCTCAACTTCCAGTGTTTGGTCTCGCTGTCGAATGCGGCCTGGCTGGATCAATACCTGACGTATCAGACTCAAGGTTTCATCTGCTTTCGGATGGTATTGGCAAAATATCTGCTGCAACCATTTTTCACAATTGTAGTTCATCGTTTTGATCAGGTTGATGAACAACCGTCGCTTTTGACTACTGATGACGGCCTCGTCTTTCAGGTTGCTTTCTGTTTTACTCGGGATATCTTTGCGCGCTAACTCAAGTAAACCCAGTTCCGATTCCGCCGTTTTTATTGCCCATTTTAAGGTGTTTTCTTTTTCTTCAAATGAAGCAATGGTGACGCCGTCTTTATCCTTTACGTCATTCAGCTTGTTGGCATATTGTTGCTTCAAGTCTTTTATCTCTGCTTTCTTTTCTGCAATGGATTTGTTGATGACTTTTCGTGCCGGGTTCGCCCGCGTCATGATTTTATCCGGTGCCTCTTCCGTCGCGTAGGTGGTTAACAGGTCAATGTTAAAATGCTCTCCCATGTATTTAAACCCATTTTCTTCTACCCAGCGTTTTTGTAATCGAGCGACAAGCTCAGCAGCGCTCAGTACCTGATCGGTGCTGATGACGGGAATTTGTTTTCCTTGTTTGCCGATAAAAAAGATGACTCTTAATTTTCCATAGGCTTTCGTTTGACGTTCTGATTCATAAAGACGATTTTTGATCACGGCCCCGTTAACCGTTATTTCGCTTGTTTCAAATAATGCGACGTCTATTTCTGCTGTTTTTTTCGGTGCTTTAGGTAGGTCGTAAAACACATACCCGATTTTGTTATTTGCTTGAAGCAATCAGCTGAGTACCCGCCTCGATCAAACATTAAGTTTTTCCCTTTGACCTCACCATAGGCTGTTTTCATTTCGTTAATTAAGGTGACGATATCATTGCTGAGGGTCGTGTTGGTCGGGGATTCGAATGAGAGTATGTTGTGTCCTAAGCTGTTGTGTAAATAAACGCTGTTCCTCCCACGCTGGGCTTGTTTCCGTCTGGCGTCATAGCCTTTGGGTATGGCGTATTTTCCATAGTAACAGCTGAAATGCCCGTCTGTGTAGTAGATATCGTCACCTAGCTCGGTGTATTGGCTCAGGCTTTGATAGTGCTCGGTGACGGCATTATCGAAGTTCTCGTGTTCTGTGATGGCGTCAATGGCGTAACGCAGGCTCTGTAACCGGCAGAAGGACCCGAGAACCAAGGGGGCGAAATGGGCGGCAAGCAGGTGTTTGGTTTTTTCAATGCTTTTTAATCGCAACGCGTGTAGGAAAAACAAGGTTAACATGACACGCTCGACGGTTTTACTGCCGGTTGTGCTCACGTCTTTTATATTTGCCATGAAGGGGGCCAAGAACTGACTAGCGTTTAGCATGGCATAGAGAATAAAACTGCCTGCGATGTTGTTGGCTTGCCATGGCGTTTCTGTGTCTTGTGATGTTTCGTTTTTGAGACTTTCGCTTGGCGCTTCATTCATCAGTTTGTTTTCAGCTAGCGAGGTGTCGGCGGTGTCGTTTATCTCATTGCTGTCTTGGAACTGGGGTTTTTTGTGCTTGTCCTTTTGTGTGATGTCTTCTTTAAGACACTTAAGTTGCTCTGGTATTTGTGTCGTGTCTTTTTCGGTGTCTTTTTCTGCCTGGCTTTCACGCCACCAGCAGCTAATGCGTTGCGGGCTAAGTTGGACGCCGTATTTTTGTTTTATCGTTTTGGCGATGGCAACGTAGGTGGGCTTTTCCTCAGGGGAGACGTTCAGTTGTTTTTCAATCGCATCGGCAATTTTCCCTTTGATTTTTTGGTTGTTGCCAATACGAATGGCGATACGATTCTGGATGCCGGCACTGCCAGTTTGCCGGTATTTTCTGACGAGTGTACTGATATGTTGAACCGTGAGTTGAAAGACGTCAGAGAGGCATTTTTGCGATACGTGATGACTGATAAATAGTTGGACGACGATCATGTTACGTGCGTAGTTATCGCGTTTCTCATATTGAGCAACAAGTTGATTACGATGGTAGACGTAGCAAGTTTGGTCGACGCTTTGGACGATGCGGACTTCGGGTGGATTGATGATTACGTTGATCACTTCGCTATTTTGCGATTGATCGAACGTAAAATTGCTGACTATTTGTTCCATTTTTCGACTCCGGAAAAGGCGTAAAACTCGAATGAAATTAGAAATTTCGCCTGGAGCCATAGTATATCAAAATATAGATTATTTTCAATGACTTAATCTTTTATAGGGGTGATCATTTTCGAATAAATTGGAGTTCTGACATATTGGATTTTTCAATCACTGCAATCTAAAACAAATTGCATATTTTTTATTCATTTGATATCAAGCAAACAGCAGAACGCCTACCTCTCTTTTTCAAAGCATACGGCTTACCATGTTCTGCGTG
>JAKITH010000058.1 GCA_021648185.1 Thiomicrorhabdus sp.
ACGATGTCTTTGATGTCTTAACACTGGAAGGTTCTGTGGCGGCTAGAGACCACTTAGGCGGCACTGCACCTAATCAAGTAAGAGCAGCAGTGGCACGTGCTAGAGTGTATTTAGAAGAACGTTAAAATTTTCTCCCCCCCCCTACCCAAAGTGAGTGCATACTGTGCAATTAGGTCGTTTTCTCTGTAAACACGCGGACTACAGCCGCAAAACAGTGTTGCAGTTGCTCTCACAACATCAGGTCAAAGTGGATGGTCAAACCATCCTTCACCGAGATTTTCCGATCACTCAATTTTCACACATTGAAGTGCAGGGCAAAACGATTCAACGCAAGACCCCACGCTATTACATGCTGAACAAACCTGCGGGCATTTTAAGTGCCACAACCGATCCTGTGCATCCTACGGCGTTAGAGTTGTTAACGGGGGTGGATACCTTGGACTTACACATTGCTGGACGATTAGACCGTGCTACAACGGGGTTATTGATTGTGACGAATGATGGCAAGTGGTCGCGTAAATTAACGGAGCTTAAGCCTGTAGGGGCGCTGCAAATCCCCAAGGTGTATTTGGTTGAGACGGCTTATGCGCTCTCTCCTACAACGGCACTGCGTTTTGCAGAGGGCATTTATTTTAAGACGGAAGGTGTGACCACTAGCCCTGCGCAACTTGAGGTAATAAGCGAGACTCTATCACGGCTCACGATTTACGAAGGACGTTATCACCAGGTAAAACGAATGTTTGCGGCGGTGGGTAATCGGGTGGTGAATTTACATCGCGAAAAAGTGGGGCAAATTATATTAGACCCTTGCTTGAAACCGGGCGACTTTAGGCCGCTTACGTCACAAGAAGTGGATTGGATATAATTTCTCCCCCCCTATTCAATCAACACACGCTCAGATTAATCGGTAACCTCACCAAAACGAACCACTCGGTTACGGCCGTTATTTTTAGCGTGATAAAGTGCTTGATCGGCCATATCAATGAGTTCCATCTCTTTGGTTACGGGCTGTTCTGGATAGGCGGCTATTCCAATGCTTACGGATAGGTTAATCTGTTGATCACCCTCTTTTAAGACGGAATCTTCTACCTTATGGCGAATGCGTTCACACACCGTCAAGGCATCTTCTGAATCCGCGCCATGAAGGATAATTAAAAATTCTTCCCCCCCATAACGAATCACAATATCGCCATCACGCAAGCTGTCTTTAATAAGACTGGTGGTTAAGATAATGGCTTTATCGCCCACTAAATGCCCATAGGTATCGTTTACTTTTTTAAAGAAGTCAATATCAACCATGGCGACCGTTAGGCTTGAACTGTCTCGTATTGCGCGGGAGAAGTCTTCTTTTAGACGATCCATTCCAAAGCGTCGATTATAAATTTCGGTGAGCCCATCAATGGCGGCAAGGTGTTGGAATTTTGAGTGGGTCATGGCATTATTAATGGCTAACCCAATGCTTCGGCTGAACAGCTCTAATAGTCGTTCTGTATGTTCATCGGCTTCCGTCGCGCCTGTGGCAGCAATCAATACTCCTAACTTAATCCCTTTAAATTCAATGGGTTCAATAAAAACTTCTGAAGGATAAAAATGGGTTAGTACACCGTCAATCTTAATATTTTTAGGCACTTTAATGCGTTCAGATGCGCCTTTTTTAAGGCTCTCTTGTACAACATCATGCTCTAGCAGGCTATCGGCTTCTAAAATACCTTTTGAGGCGATCAGTTTGAGTTCGCCTTTTTTAGAGATCACAATGGCGCCGGCATCAATATTGGTGGAGCGAATCAGGAGAGAGAGGGTTTCATCGGCTAAGACTTCAACGTCTAAGTTTTCGGACATTACTTTTGAAAATTGGGTGTACACGGCTTCAATTTCATTGGCTTGAATTAATGATTTCAACATTTTGTTGTAGGCTTTGGCACTGACACCAATTTCATCGTTAGACACAATGTCTATTTTTCGCAGGGCAATATCACTACTCATGCTCTCATTGTCGGGGGATTTTTTCTTTAACCCCTCTGCTATCCCTGACATTTTTAAGGATAATAATTTTAAGTGAGGGCGAATGACCATTGAGATCAGCAAGAAGCTTAATAACCCAACTGATTGTCCTGCAATTTGGGTTGCTAAAAAGAAGTCCCAATGTAAGACGGTGTCTGCTTCAAAACCATACCAGACTAAAAAATAGGGAAAACTCAGGCCAATTAATACCCCTGCCCCTTGCATAAATAAGAATTGATCTAAAAAAATACTTTTAGTGAGTCGTGGTATACGCATTTTGTTCGCCTATCTATAAAGAAGATTAATCGTGAAGTTGCATCACGGAACGCACGGTCATTTTTTTATGGTTAAAGCTATTTAATGACGCTAAGTCAATTAAGCAGGCCATGCCAAACAGTTCATAACCGACGGCTTCACAAAGTTCTGCGGCGGCTCCCATGGAGCCTCCTGTGGCGATTAAGTCGTCAAACAATACGATGTTAGAGCCATCGCCCTGTTGCATCTCTAAACAGTCGGTTCCGTACTCTAGGTCATACCCAACAGAGGCACATACGTTAGGAAGTTTGCCTTGCTTTCTGACTTTAACAACCCCTTTATTGTGTTTGTAGGCCAGTGCGGAAGCAAAGATAAAACCACGAGACTCAATGCCGGCTAAATAATCAATTTTCGCCCACTCTTCTGCTGAAAACAGTGCACTCATGGCGTCGATGGTTGCTTGAAAGTGATTTTTTAATAGGGGGGAGATATCACTGAATAGAACGCCAGGTTTTGGAAAGTCCGCAACGGTGTCTAAATATTGAACTAAGGGGTGTGAAGACATAAGCGGTTTAACTCTAAATATAATGGGTAAGGTTTACATAGACTTTAGAAAATATTATTCTAACAGAATATACCCAAATTACTTGGAAATGCATGCAGTCACTTGAAGATCAATATGAAAAAACGCTTTTATTAAAGTTGCCTCCCAAAGCTCGTGATATTGCCGAAATACTGTTAAAAACAAAGTCATTAGCGGATTTATTGTCTATGTGGCAGGAGCGCCATATTGATGCGGATTTATTAGATGAGTTTCAAGTGGCCAATGAAGACAGCTATGCGATTTTAAATGCCACAATACTGGCCAAAACCACTTGCTTTTTGGCCAACCCTAACTTTAGCCAACAAGAGCTTCTTTATCTTATTAAAGCGGCCAGTGCCAGTGCGGGACTCTCGCTCAAAAAGTATGATTTAAAAGAGATTATTCAATTAAGTCGCACTGAATTTCCCGTTTTGCATGAGTGGCTATTGGATTTTTCTCGACTTCTTAAGGTGCCTCATTAAGCGTTTTCAATGCCTGCTGTGAAGGCTCATGGCCATAGTGCGCCGCTAAACGGAACCAGTAGCGGGCTTGCTCTAAATCTTGAGGGGTGCCAGCACCATTTTGGTACATTCGTGCTAAGGCGTTTTGTGCCTTAAGGTGTCCCTTTAGAGCTGAAAATTCATAAAGCGTCATCGCTTGCTCTAAATTAACCGGCATGCCTAGCCCTTGTTCAAATAAACGAGCCAAGTTGTATGCGGCAAATGGATTGCCTTTTCGATAGGCTTGTTCATACATATTGGCGGCCATTGCATACGATTTTCGAATGGGTCGTCCATTTTCATACATTAACCCAAGGTTATTTTCGGCACGAGAGTAACCTCTAAACGCACAGCTTTCATACAGATTAAATGCATTTTCTAGGTCTCCTGTAGTTTCATATCGGAGTGCCTGTTTAAAGGTGGGGTATAGGTAATGTTCATCCGCTAAAACAGTTAATGGCTGTTCAGGAAATGATTTTTCAATGCGAATGGATGATTTTCGAACCCAATCTGGAACGGTTTCGTCTTTAATCCATATCTTTAACTCTTTTAAATTGGGGCGTTTTTCAGGCTCTTTTTGTGTCATCCAAATAATCAAATACCGCCAAAAAATAGGCAGACGATTGAGTTTACGAATTGAGTGATGGGCGTGCGCCCAAAGTTGCTTTGTACTCTCGTCGGACTTTTTTAGAAAGTAGATATGTTTACCGGTTAACGCAAAATAAAGCGTACACCCCAACATATAAATATCGGATTTTTCATCCAGTTGACCATTGAGTCGTTCAGGAGCCGTATAGCGTAGATCGCCTGCGATGGTCTCGGTATCAAAAGAGCTTAAAACAGGAATGGCTTGCGACCAATCCACCAATAAAGTGCGCTTTTTGCCCATAATAATGTTCTCTGGACTTACCGCGCCATGCACAAAAGAGACACGATGGGCTCTCTTTAAGGTCGATACCATTGTTGCCAATAATGATTTGGTTGATTTAGAGGACAAGGTTCCTTTTTTCTTAACATGCTGCGCTAAATTTCGAGTTCCAATGTAATCAAAAAACTGCAAGTAATAGAAGCCTACTTTTCGAATTTCATTAAACCGTGCAACCTCAGGAAACTGATTTAAGTACGTTAATAAATCTTTTTCTCGTTTAATGACGTGGTAGTTTTTAATGTCTCGAATGACGCGAACAATTTGTTTCTTTTTGCCTTGTTCTGATCTAACGACGGCTTTATAAACAGAAACATGGTCTCCTGAGCCAATTTTTCGAATTTTACTTAAATCGGGTTGCTGCTCTAATACCGCCAACACATCGTCAGACATGAATACTCTCCACTGTTCTAATCACTACGGAATGACTCTATTCTACTTGGTTTCACTAAGAAACGTGGATGGAATAACTTTGACACTCTAACTTATCTTTTTGTCCCAGCTCAGATGATCTCAAACAAAAATCCTGCGTTATAGTTGTCGAAGTTATTCCTCCCATGTTCCTAAACTATTTTTTAATATCTAGAAGGACGGTTAGCCACTTCAGGTAAACGCCATAATTCTGGTGTCGTACTGGATTCTAATGCCTCTTCAATGGAGTCATCAAGAGCTGAAAATAGGTCAATACCACTTTGTGATTCTACCTCATCAATGGACGTAACAAATGTCATTAAGCTTGCTTTAGGGTCAGCATTTTGGGGGAAAATAAACGCCAAGGCCATGTCTGGCTGTTGATCTGTCGCAGGCTTTATTAAAACTTTATAAAATGCTTTGGGGATGGCTATTTTAGTGTTTTTAATCGTATCAGGGTTTGTATCAAAAATAGGCCCCGTTACCACCCAAAACTCACCATACCACTCTGAAAAGTCGTTGGCAATCAGCTCTTCTAAACGTTGCCATGATTTTTGATTTAGTTGCCCTGTCTGAGGCGTGATATTGGTCATCAAAAAGGTCTCTTTTTGAGCCTCTTTACCATAACGAGTTGCAATCACATAATTGGGTGCCATATGACCACGATTGTACCCTGAATGCGTGTAATCTTTATGATTTACCGCCGAAAAAGAGCGCCAATCTTCTTGAAAAGATCTCGGCCGCTTTCCACTATTGTATCGAGGTTCTTTCACTTTATAAATCACCCATAATGGATTCTCTAGTGTTTCAGAATACTCAAGCATATATCCCTTATTTCGTAAAATATGAGACCAACCTTTTTCTGCAATGCCGGTTTCTATTTGCGGCAGTCCCATATAGGTCATTGCTGGACGTGCAACCCATGTCTCATAAGCTAACCATAGCCCAAATAAAAGAGGGACGGCTAATATCGTTATAGGCCTTTTAATCAGTTGTTTTAACAACATCTGAGCGATATTTTTTATGAGTACTTGTTTCATGCGTTAATCAAATCCTTATCAAGTTCAAGTCAAAAAGGATTTTAACCAGTTTTATGCGAAAATATGGCTTTATTACATCAAAATAGAGAAACAACCATGTCATCAAAAGTGTATTGTTTAGCCCAGTTTTTACCCAAGCCAGGAAAAGAGGCGGCATTGTTTACGGTATTGCAACGCTTAGAGCCTAATACAACCCGTGAAGATGGCTGTCTTAAATACACCGTCACCCGACACATCAAGAGCCGCTTTGCCGAAGGAAGTAGTTTTCCAATTGTTTTTAATGAAGAATGGCAAACCATGGAAGCCTTTGAACAACACTGCCAACGAGAAGAAATCGTACATTTCTTTGAAACATATTGTCTTGCAGAAGATGGCTTAGCGCAAGATTGGAATGTGTGTGTTTATACCGATAACCCTCCACTGTAACTATTTAGAGTTAATGACATAAAAAAAGGAAGTGCCTAAAATAGACACTTCCTTTTTTACCAACTAAAACAACATTAGAAAGAGATTATTCGTTTAAATAGCCTCCGCTTTCATACTCATCCTGTTCATCAAATGGTGTATCAAGCACCATCGCCACCTCAAGTTGAGTCACTTGACAATTATCATTGTCAGAAGAGGAGTGATCATCACCCTCGTCTGAGTCAGAATCTTTATCATCATGGTCATCATCATGATGGTCTTCATCAGAATCGTCCTCTTCAATAAAGGCTAAGTAGTCATTTAAGCTCTCTTCGGATACATCTGAATCAGAGATCAATTCACTTAAATCCAACATTTCTGGTTCATGAGAGTTATCTTCTGGTTCAGCCATATATCCTGACATAAATATGACCTCTTCATTCACCATTAATCCTGAATATTCAGAATCCATACAGTGACCATCATCAACAATCAATGGAGAACTAAACCCTGTTGAACCATCTAGATCGGAACCATCAATAGTAATCGTTAAAGTCGTTGTACTACTGTCA
>JAKITH010000059.1 GCA_021648185.1 Thiomicrorhabdus sp.
GTACAATTTTTATTTGATAACTGGGCATTAAGTGCTATTTTTGGCACCGCAATGATGGTCAATCTCTTAGTGGCAGCCTTAGCAGGTGCCGTCATTCCGCTGATATTACAACGCATGAAAATTGACCCCGCACTCGCGTCCGGCTTGATGTTAACCACCGTCACCGACTCCATCGGATTTTTTGTCTTTTTAGGACTCGCAACCATTGTCTTGTTATAAACGCCCTTTGCTCGAAATAAGTGATTAGGGGGGGAAGAATTTTTAAACATACCTAAAAAACAATATGACAACACTCTGAATACGCTTGTATTTAGTAAAGTGAGTCCTTATTATAATTTCATACGTCCACTTTTAAAGCGAAAAGAGAATCCATCATGGTAAAAATCAATTCAAAACTCATCGGAACGGCCGCCATTATCGCCGTATTAGGCTTAACGTCAGCCTGTACCAATACAGGGCAAACCCGTGAAACCGACAAAAATGCTATTACCTTTGTAGCGGCCATTGGTGGCGCACTGGCCGCTAATGCCATGGGGGTAGATAACAATGCCGCTAAAGTGGCCATTGGCGCATTAGCAGGTTATACCGCTCGCTCCGTATTTGACCAAGTCAATCAAGAGACGGCTTCAGACCCCGATACGGATGTAGAAGCCGTAAAAATAGGCAATCAAGAGTTTGTCCAAATTAACGTTAAAAACGTCAATTTTCGTTCAGGCTCCGCTGAGCTAGACCCTTATGAGCTGAGCCGCCTCTCGCCTGTTCTCAATACCTTACGTCAACACCCCAATACTCGCGTACACATTGAAGGCCACACCGATTCTGACGGCAGCACAAGCTACAACCAACAACTCTCTGAAAACCGCGCCAAAAATGTTGCTTTCTATCTAATGGACAACGGCATCACTCGTGACCGAATTAAAACCTATGGCTATGGCGAAGAGCGTCCAATTGCCAGCAATGCCACACCAGAAGGAAAGCGAGAAAATCGCCGAGTGACCTTTTTAATCAGTGAAATCTAACCCACTTTTATCCCCATAAAAAAAGCGACCAATGGTCGCTTTTTTTATGGGGAATGCTTCGTAACAATTAAATCACTTTTGAAAAACGATTCTCAGCGCCTGGTTTTAAATACGCATCAAACACCATGCAAATATTACGAATCAATAACCGCCCTTTAGCAGTAATGTAAATATCCTCATCGTCCAGCGTCATCAAACCATCTTCCACCATTGGAGTCAGCATGGGTAACTCCTTAGCAAAATACTCTTTAAATCGAATATTCCACTGTTGCTCAAGGCTTGCAAAATTAATATGAAAATGACTGATTAATCGAGTAATTACATCACGACGTAACTCATCATCTTCCGTAAGTTCAACGCCCCTAAATACCGCCAAATCTCCTGCATCAATCGCCTGATAATACTCATCAAGCCCTTTGCGATTTTGTGCATAGGTGTTATTCACCAATGAGATAGAGGTCGCCCCCATTCCAACTAAATCGCACTCTGCATGAGTTGAATAACCCTGAAAATTTCGATACAAGGTTTCATTACGCTGTGCCACCGCCAGCTCATCATCGGGTTTGGCAAAATGATCCATTCCAATATACACATAACCCGCTTGCAATAAACGCTCCGTAGTCGCGTGTAAAATAGCCAACTTCTCATCCGAAGACGGCATATCCGCCTCTTTCATCTTCTTTTGAGTCGGGAACATACTCGGCATGTGCGCATAATTAAAAATAGAGAATCGATCCGGTTCCGCTTCCAATACTTGATCTAGCGTTCGAATAAACCCTTTTTCAGTCTGGAGCGGTAGCCCATAAATCAGATCCACATTCACCGATAAAAACCCGACTTCACGCGCCGCTTCCAGCACCTCAAACGTCTCTGCTTGGGACTGAATTCGGTTCACCGCTTTCTGTACTTTCGGGTCAAAATCTTGTACCCCCAAGCTCATTCGATTAAAGCCTAACTCTCGCAATAACTTAACCGACTCACGATTGGCCTCACGCGGATCAATCTCAATTGAATACTCGCCTGAATCATCGTCATATAAATTAAAGTGTTGACGGGTTTTATCCATCAACTGCTTCATTTCATCGTTATTAATAAAGGTCGGTGTTCCGCCACCCAAATGCAACTGCTCTACTTTTCGAGAAGGGTCATACAACGCCGACTGCATTTCAATCTCTTTAAACAGTCGCTCTAAATAAGGCGTGGTTTTAGAACGATCTCGCGTCCAAACTTTATTGCATGCACAGAAAAAACAGACCGTATCACAAAATGGAATATGAAAATACAACGACAAGCCACGATCCGAATCATTACTACGCCGAGCCGCCGCCTTATAGTCTTCAATGCCAAAGTCCTCTTCAAACTGAACTGCAGTAGGGTAAGAGGTGTAACGTGGCCCAGACTGGTTATAGCGTTTAATTAACGCCTCATCAAACTGTATTTTTTGTTCCATACCGCTAAAAATCCTTTTTCAATTTTTGAATATTGAAAGAATACACGATTGTACTTAGTTTAGAAAGTGATGTTTTTTCGCTCAAGACACAATTCAATAAACCCCATGCAATAGTTAATTTATCTCAAGTTTTGAATCGGTTTAACCTTTTCGCAACACCCAAGCCTGATGAATTTTGCTGTTTCGTTCAAAATCTCTTGGCATGGTTTTACGAGTAATATCTTCAATGCTGATCCCTTCAAGCGCCTCTTTATCTAACTTGAACTTACGCAAATTATTCGAAAACACCAGTTCTCCACCAGGGTTTAATAACGTCATCGCTTGTTGAATTAAGGTCACGTGATCGCGTTGAATGTCCAGCGTACCATCCATTCGTTTAGAGGTTGAAAATGACGGGGGATCTAAAAAGATCACATCAAACCCTTGGGTTGGGGTTTCGCTCTCTTTCTCTAGCCAGTCCAATACATCCGCCTGTTTTAACAGATGCTTGGACTCATCCACATTATTATTCATTAAATTTTGTTTTGCCCAATGCAAATACGTTTTGGACATATCAATGCTTAAACTGCTTGTAGCACCCAATGCCGCCGCTTGTGCGGTTAAGGTGGCGGTATAACAAAAGAGATTAAGCAGTGATTTACGGCGTGATTTTTCCGCGACCAGCGCACGGACATCACGGTGATCTAAAAACAGTCCCGTGTCTAAATAATCAGTAAAGTTCACTCGTAATTTTACGCCGTTTTCAATCACGGTAAAAAACTGTTTATTTTCATCCAGCTTTTCGTATTGTGAACTGCCTTTTTGTTTCTCTCTCACTTTAAATACTATCTGGTCTACAGACAGGTCAAATACGCTTGGCAAAACCGATAAAGCTTCATACAAGCGTTTTTTGGCTTTGGTTTTATCCACCGTTTTAGGTGCGGCGTACTCATTGACCACCAACCAGTCTTCGCCATCCTCCGTATGATAATAATCTATCGACAGTGCGTATTCAGGCATGTCGGCATCGTATACACGGTACGCGTTTACCTCGTATTTTTTGGCCCATTTTCGTAAGGGTTTTAAATTTTTCTTCAGGCGATTGGCAAACATCTTCGCGCCTTCGGTTTCGGACAGTTCAGGGTAAGCGGTCTGTACACCATCGGCTAAATTTGCCCCCCCCTTAATCGCAGGTTCACGGTGATAGGTTTCGATCACATCAAAGCGAAACAGCTTACACTCCATTGGACCATTGGCAAATTTATGGCTTCGCTTGGCTTTTAAGCCTAAATACATGCCTAACTCAGGATTGGCCGTAAACACCGCCGCTTGCCAGCCATCAAACTCCGTTTTTAGGTAGTTACCCAGTGCCGTATAAATTTGTTTAACGTCTTCCACTTCGCCCAAACGTTCACCATACGGCGGGTTACTAATCACTAATCCCGTTGGCCAGTCGCCCCAAATACGACCCTGTTCCACCGTCATCTGTTTTACGGAAATGTGTTTAAAGTAGCCAGAATTCAAAATGGCCTCTTCGGCGATATCCAACGATTTATGCGACGCATCTGAGCCATAAATAGGCGGTAAATTTGCCATCCCAGAGGCTTTACGTCCTCGCGCTTCACCCACCAGTCTTTGCCATAGTTCAGCATCGTGCTGTTTCCACTGATTAAGCAACATGCGATCCTGCTTATCTAAACCCGGTGCCGCATCGGATGCCATCATCGCCGCTTCAATTAAAAAGGTTCCCGAACCACACATCGGGTCATACAACGTGCCACCCTGCTTTGCAATGGCCGGCCAACCCGAACGATATAATAGTGCGGCCGCTAAATTCTCTTTTAACGGTGCTTTTACTTGCTGACCTTCACGATAGCCGCGTTGATGCAAGCTGTAACCCACCAAATCGATGCTTAACGTCAGTTGATTACGATTTAAATGGCCATGCACGCGTAAATTAGGGTTTACCGTATCCACTTGAGGGCGGTCATCGGTTTTGTCCATAAAATAATCGACAATACCGTCTTTAATTTTAAGCGCCCCATAATGACTGTGATCAACGCCCATGCCCTTTCCAGAAAAAGAGACGGCAAACGAATCCCGAACATCCATGTGGTCTTGCCAATTTAATGCGGCAATCGACGTGGTCAGTTGCTCTTGATTGTCCAGCTCCTCTTCCAGTACCGTAATAAAAACACGGTTGGCCAAACGAGACCACAAGCACGCACGATAGGCCAGCTCCTTAGAGCCTTCAAACGTAACACCACGGGGTTGCGCTTTCACATTTTTAGCGCCCAACGCCATTAGCTCTTCACGCAATAACTCACTTAACCCACCCGAGGTGGTCGCAAAACATTTCAACATACAAGCCCCAAAAAATTTAATAAAAATAATGCCCTAATTTTAACGGTTTTCCCCTACCACTTTGGTTTAGTTTCGGTAGAATGTAAAAACATTTTCATAAGAACTTTTACCCAACCAACATGATTAAACAAATTTCTCTCGCCACCTTCGCATTACTTCTTAGCCTTAATGTACTCAGTAGCAATGCACTCGCGCAATCATCCTTGCCAGAAGAAGAAAAAGCCTTTCAACAATGGTTAGGTGACTTTAAACAACAAGCACGCCAAGAAGGTATTTCTGAAGAGACGCTCAATCAAGCCTTAAAAGACATTCGACCCAGCCCAAAAGTGCTCGAGTCCGATCGAAAGCAACCCGAGTTTACTCGTACTTTTTACCAATATTTTAACAGTGCTGTCTCTAAAAACAGGGTTGTGGTCGGTCAACAACAATATAAAAAGCATCAAGCCCTACTCAATGAAGTCTCCCAAAAATACGGTATTCCAAGCCATATTATCGTCTCTTTTTGGGGCATGGAAACCAACTACGGACGATTTACAGGCAACCTCCCCATTATTCAATCGTTGGTCACACTGGCCTACGACCCTCGCCGTACCACTTTTTTTAGCAAACAACTAATCGCCGCATTAAAAATCATTGACGAAGGTCACGTACCACTCTCCCAAATGAAAGGCTCTTGGGCGGGCGCGATGGGACACGTTCAATTTATGCCCACCAATTACCGACAATACGCGGTGGATGGCGATGGCGACGGAAAAATCAATTTATGGGATAGCCTGCCCGATGCATTTCATTCCGCAGGTAATTTTTTACAACACTTAGGCTGGAACCCCGAGCAAACATGGGGGGAAGAAATTTCTCTGCCTAAACACTTTAATTACGCTCTGGCCGATAATAAAACCAAGCGCACGTTGAGCGAATGGCAAGCACTGGGAGTGATC
The DNA here is from genome assembly GCA_021648185.1 of Thiomicrorhabdus sp. The sequence continues at coordinate 5,751 of JAKITH010000059.1, forward strand.
CAAGTAAATGGCCAACCACTAGACATTAAAGAAAATAAAACCGCCAAACTCTTACTGCCCAGCGATTATCGTGGCCCTGCCTTTTTAGTGTACGACAACTTTCAAGTCATCAAGCGCTGGAACAACTCCAACAACTACGCACTGGCAGTAGGCCACCTATCCAATCGAATTTTAGGCAAGCCCCCCCTCAGTAAAAAACAGCCTAAAGACGACAAAGGGATGAGCCGCGACCAAGTAAAGCAACTTCAAACCATCCTCAATCAACTCGGTCATAACGCAGGAGAACCCGATGGCGTTGCCGGCAGTAACACCCGAAAAGCCCTACGCGCCTTTCAAGTGGCAAACCAACTCCCCGCAGACGGCGCACCCTCTTATCACATGCTGCAACAGCTCAAAAAAGCGCATAACGACTCAGTTACCAAAGTGCTTAAGGAAAGCCAACCTTTACCCGATGAAACCTTCTAACCCTCTTCCAGCAGCCTACCTTTTTTGGAAAATTCAGTGCCGACTGATCAAGTTGGCACATCAATTACGCCATTTAAAGCAAGATCAATCAAAATAAGAATTTGCTTATATTAGAAGATTTAGATATAATTCTTTCCAAAGAAACATCACACCCTTAAGGAGAGTATTTTGAAATCCAATATAATGATTCGGCTCATTGCCATTATGATTTTAGTGCCCATCACATTAGCGCACTTTACAGGTCAAGTTGACCTTACCCAACCTACTTGGTTATGGCTAACCTTATTTGCGGGTGCCAATGCACTGCAGGCCAGTTTTACAGGATTCTGCCCTGCCAATAAAATTTTTGGAAGCAAGGACGACACGGAAGCGTGTTGCAATAACGACAAAAAATAATTGTCCCCCCGCTAAGCTCAGTTTTT